>DATHSR010000001.1:0-5120 GCA_035464035.1 Desulfotignum sp.
CCGTATTCAGATGCATCACTGTTGAGGCACTCTTTCCAGAACCCATCTGCAAAAACCCCCACCCGGTAATTGGGACGGGGTATGGGCGTAAAATTGCACACCGCAATAATATCTTGCTTTGCTGTACCGCCTTTGCGCAAAAAAGTGAGGGTGGACTGCTGCACATCATTGCAGTCGATCCACTCAAATCCCTGCCGGGAAAAATCATCTGCATGCATGGCAGGGGTGTGCCGGTAGAACTGGTTCAGGTCTTCGAGCCAGCGCTGAAGCCCCTTGTTGAAAGAATTTTCCAGCAGGTGCCAGTCCAGGCTGCGGTCATGGTTCCATTCCCTGCCCTGGCCGATCTCCCCCCCCATGAAAACAAGTTTTTTGGCCGGCTGTGCATACATGTATCCAAAAAGCAGGCGCAGTCCGGCAAATTTCTGCCACTCATCTCCAGACATTTTTCCCAGCAAAGACCCTTTGCCGTGGACCACCTCATCATGGGACAAAGGGAGCACATAGTTTTCATTAAAGGCATATATCATCCTAAAGGTCAGTTTGTCATGATGGAAGCTGCGGTGAATGGGATCCATGGACATATACATCAGGGTGTCATGCATCCATCCCATGTCCCATTTCATGTCAAACCCCAGCCCCCCCAGGTGAGATGGTCTGGACACCATGGGCCAGTCCGTGGATTCTTCGGCAATGGTGACCGCATGGGGGTGGTTGTCATGGACCACCTCGTTGAAGCGCTTGAGAAAGGCAACCGCTTCCAGATTTTCCCGGCCCCCGTATCTGTTGGGCTCCCATTCACCCGCTTTCCTCGAATAGTCCAGATAGAGCATCGACGCAACCGCATCCACCCGGAAACCGTCAACATGGTACTTGTCCAGCCAGAACATGGCACTGCTGATGAGATAGCTGACGACTTCATTGCGGCCATAGTTGAAAATCAGGCTTTTCCAGTCAGGATGAAACCCCTTGCGCGGGTCTTCATGTTCAAACAGATGGGTGCCGTCAAAATACCCCAGGCCGTGCGCATCGCTGGGAAAATGGGAGGGCACCCAGTCCAGAATCACGCCGATACCTTTCTGGTGCAGCCGGTCCACCAGCACCATGAAATCCTGGGGCGAGCCAAACCGGCTGCTGGGGGCAAAATAACCCAGGCACTGATATCCCCAGCTGCCGTAAAAGGGATGTTCCATGACCGGCAGAAATTCCACATGGGTGAATCCCATCTTCAAAAGATAATCCGGCAGTTTTTCAGCCAGTTCCCGGTAAGTGGGAAACCGGTTGTTTTCTTCGGGTATCCGGATCCAGGAACCCAGGTGCATTTCATAAACCGCCATGGGCGATGATTTGATATTACCATTGCTGCGGTTTTCCATCCAGGTGTCATCTGACCATTCATGGGCCAGATCCCAGGTCACAGATGCGGTCTGGGGGGACAGTTCGGTGAAAAATGCGAACGGGTCGGTTTTGTCCACCTGATACTGTTTGTGTGTGGAACGGATATGGTATTTGTACAGGGTCCCGTTTTTGATACCCGGGATGAATCCCTCCCAGATACCTGAATCTGCCCGGGACCTCAGGGGATGTTGCGAATTGTCCCAGTCGTTGAATGATCCCGTGACAGAAACCGCCCGGGCATTGGGGGCCCACACCGCGAAATAGAATCCATTCTGTCCGTCGACTTTCATGGGATGGGCGCCCAGTTTGTCATACAGGCCAAAATGGCTGCCCTCATTGAACAAAAACAGGTCATCTTCGCTCAACAGGGTGATATCGGCGGATCTGTTTTTTTTCTGGCTTAAGGTGGTATGATCGTGGTCAGGCATATCGCCTCCATATATATCAGGTTTCATGTAACAACAGTTCAATGCCTGTCAGGGGGATATTGATCCAGTCGGGGCGGTTGTTCATTTCATAGCCGAGCTCATATACCGCCTTTTCCATGAGATACGCATGCAGCAGTATTTCCAAATCCTCATGGGTATCAGGCAGAAAACCCGCATCAGCGCTCCTGGCCAGATATTCACCCAGGTACTGGGCACTCACCCACATCCGCCATTCCTCTGCTTTGGCCGCCATGGTCCCGCGCAGTTCAGGATGGAACATTCCCCTTGCTTCCTCGGCCTGGAGGGCCACATAACAGGCATAGTGAAATGACCGCAAAATCCCTGCCACATCCCGGAGGGGAGACCGTTTGATGCGCCGCTCACTCACAGGCCGCACCGGTTCTCCTTCAAAATCGATAATCACAAAATCCCTGCCGGTATGTAAAATCTGGCCCAGGTGAAAATCCCCGTGGCACCGCAGGCGCAGGGCATTGATTTTGTGATTTGTGAGTGCCCTGAAACGCGCCAGGATTTCCTGTCTGCGGTCAAGAATTCTTTTTCCGGCGGCCTGGGCGGTTTCAGACAAAGGATTTTTTCTTGCATTGATGCGTTTTTCAAGCTGCCCCAGGATCCGGGCAGCCATGGAACTCATGGACTGGAAAAGCGCGCGCTGGTGGAGTTTGGAAAACGGTTCCGGTGTAAACAAAGGATCTTGAGATGCCGATGCCAGCGCCGCATGCATCTGGGCCGTGCGCCGGGCCAGCAGGACAGCGGATTCCAGGTAAAATCCGATCTGCGTTTCCATCTCAGGGGGAACAGGCATCCGGCTCAAAGTCAGCAGGCTTTTGCGGGGCAGAGAAACCGGGATATTTTCCCGGCTCTCCATCACCCGTTCAAAAAATCCGGACAGGCTGCTCACGGTATAGGCCCAGGCATCCCCCTGGTTGGCCACATACTCCTGGAGAATACCCACAGTACCGGGTTCTTCATCCTGGCGGATGTATTCCAGAAACCCGGCAAGACCGGGCAGACCCGCAAACCCCCTGCCGGCCAGAAACCGTGATATTTCCAAGTCGGGATTGGTCCCTTCCTGCAGGCGGCGGAACAGCTTGAGAATGAACCGGTGCCCGTAAATGATGGAGGTATTGCTCTGTTCCGTGCTTATCATCCTGGTTTCCATGGGCAGGCTCAGATCGCTGTACATGTTTTTAAACCCTGTGGCAGGTGTTGCCGTTAACCTGCCTTTGCCGCCTTTTGCAGATTGCCTCCGGTGGATCATTTCCAAAAGCACCTGGCAGAACCCCGGATGAACAAGACCATCCACAAGAAACCCTTCCTGTCCTTTGGATGTCATTTTAATCTGTGCCATGACCGCCTGGGGATGGGTCTCCATGACAGCGGCACCCTCTGCTGCGCTCAGGCAGGTAACCGGCAGGATATAGGTTTCATCGGTACCGTCTGTGTAGCCCAGGGTTACCAGGAGCATATACCCTGCACGGACATGACTGCCCACAGGCACCTGGTCACCCAGTGCAAGGGACTTGATGCGGCGGTTCTTGGCGCCGAACCACCGGCATTTCACGATATAGGACCGCAGATGTTTCTCAAAACGTCTGCGCAGGTTCCCCTGCATCACCTCCTCCCACTGTGTACGCACCTCGAACACGGGCAGTTCGATATCCACACCAGATTCCGTATCCGCCGCTGCGGGGGTCGTGAGCAGAAACCAGAAAAAACCATGGGGCCCCAACGTGAGAAAATACGGGGTATGTGTAATGCCCGGGAAAGGGGTGTTACCGAATATTTCCACTGGAATCTTTCCTTCATGCCCCTGCATATCCAGTTCAGCATACTGCACAAACCGGGAAAGATTGACCACCACCAGCACGGACTGGTCTTCATGCCGGCGGATAAAGGCCAGGATTTTGGGATTTTCCGGTTCCAGAAAAACCAGATCCCCCCGGCTGAAGGCGGGTATGCGGCTGCGCAGGGTGAGCAGCCGCCGTATCCACCAGAAAAGGGAATGGCGGTTCTGCTTCTGGGCTTCGACGTTGAGTACCCCGAAGTGGTATTCAGGATCCGTGATCACCGGCAGATACAGCTGGTGGGGATTGCACCGGGAAAAGCCGGCGTTCCGGTCCGGGCTCCACTGCATGGGGGTGCGGACCCCGTTTCTGTCCCCCAGGTAGATATTGTCCCCCATACCGATCTCATCCCCGTAATACAGGATGGGGGTTCCCGGCAGGCACAGCAGCAACGCATACATCAGTTCGATTCTTCGGCGGTGGTTGCCCATGAGCGGGGCCAGGCGCCGCCGGATGCCCAGGTTCAGGCGCATGCGCGCATCCCTGGCATAGGCCCGGTACATGTAGTCACGTTCTTCATCCGTGACCATTTCCAGGGTCAGTTCATCATGGTTCCGCAAAAAGATGGCCCATTGACACGATTCCGGAATCGCCGGGGTGGTGTCAAGAATTTCAGTGACCGGAAACCGGCTTTCCATGTGCACTGCCATGTAAAGCCGGGGCATCAAAGGAAAATGAAAGCTCATATGGCATTCATCACCGTCTCCGAAATACTGGACCGCATCTTCGGGCCACTGGTTGGCTTCGGCCAGAAACATCCTGCCCTGGTATTTTTCATCCATGCGCTGCCGCAGTTTTTTGAGAAACACATGGGTTTCAGGCAGGTTTTCGCAGTTGGTCCCTTCCCGCTCAAAGAGATAGGGAATGGCATCCAGGCGCAGGCCGTCCACCCCCATGTCCATCCAGAAATCCAGGGCCTTGAAGATCGCTTCATGCACTTTTGGATTATCATAGTTGAGATCGGGCTGGTGGGAGTAGAAACGGTGCCAGAAATAGGCTTTGGCCACCGGGTCCCAGGTCCAGTTGCTGCTCTCAAAATCCTGGAAAATAATGCGGGCATCCGTGTATTTTTCAACCGTATCGCTCCACACGTAAAAATTGCGCCATACACTGCCCGGTTTTGACCGCCGGGCCCGCTGAAACCAGGGATGCTGGTCTGATGTATGGTTGATAACCAGTTCTGTGATCACCTTCATGTTGTGTTTGCGGGCAGATCGCATAAAGGCCCTGAAATCTGCCAGGGTGCCGTAAGCCGGGTGGATGGCCTTGAAATCAGCGATGTCGTATCCATCATCGCGCAAAGGGGAAGGGTAGAAGGGCAGCAGCCACAGGGCGGTGACGCCCAGGTCGCTCAGGTAGTCGAGCTTGCTGGTGAGCCCGGGGAAGTCGCCGATGCCGTCGTCGTTGCTGTCGGCGAAGCTGCGCACGTGCA
>DATHSR010000002.1:0-4181 GCA_035464035.1 Desulfotignum sp.
GGGCGCGTGCTGGTGACGCCGCGCTATGAGAAATACGGCCTGCACGTGAACACCCGGGTGCTCCCCCGCCTCAAGCGCATGGCGCCCCAGTTCGCCTATGCCCTCAACGTGCCCACTACCTCGGTGGAGGTGGATGGCAACATCGTCTATATCCGGGTGCCACTAGATGACGGCCAGAGCGATGGCCTGGTCACCTTTGAGGAGGCCTGGTCCATCGCCGAGGGCATCCCCGTGGGCAGCCTGCTGTTGGGCGTGGACGACGACCGGCGTCAGCTCGTGCTGGAGATGATCTCGCCCACCAACGTCCATGCGGCGGTGGTCGGGATGACGGGCAGCGGTAAATCCACCCTGCTCAAGATCATCGCCGGGCAGACCCTGCCGGACAGCGGCGACATCACCATCCAGAAGAACTGCCGCACCGTCTATCTTCCCCAGGAAGACCGGCTGGCTTTGGACCAGACCGTTGAAGAAGTTCTATATCAGAGCCTGATTCCCCTTACCATGGATGAAAAAGAGCGCCGGCGGCGGATCAGCCAGGCCATGGGCAGGGCTGGATTTGCAGATACAACCGTAACGGTCGGGCAGCTGTCCGGGGGGTGGAAAAAGCGGGTGGCCATCACCCGGTCTCTGTGCATGGACCCGGATCTACTGCTGCTGGATGAACCCACCAACCATCTGGATATCAACGGCATTCTCTGGCTGGAAGGACTGCTGGCTTCCGCCGCATTTTCCTTTATCATCGTGAGCCATGACCGGACGTTTCTGGAAGCGGTGTGTGCCGAAACCATGGAGATCGGCAAATATTACCCCAGGGGGTATTTCAAGATTCAGGCCGGATACCGGAGTTTTGAAGAGGAGCGGGAGAAATTTCTGACCGCCCAGGAAAAACAGCAGGTTTCTCTGGCCGGCAGGATGCGGCGGGAAGATGCGTGGCTCAGGCAGGGAGCCAAGGCCCGGACCACCAAAGCCAAGTTCCGCATTGACCAGGCGGCCAGGCTGCGCCAGGCGTTGGACGCACTCAGGGAACGGAACCGCCAGACCGCACGGGTGGACATCGATTTCACAGGCACCGGCCGCCAGACAAAAAAACTGATCCAGGTGCACGACCTGACCAAAGGGTTCAACGGCCGCCCTCTATTTTCGGGCATCACCTTTGAACTGGGCCCCGGGTTCTGCCTGGGAGTGGTGGGTGTCAACGGCTCCGGCAAATCCACGTTTTTGTCGCTGCTTGAAAAAAAAATCCCCCCGGACCAGGGCACGGTCAAATGGGCGGAAAACTTGAAAGTCGCCGTCTTTGACCAGAACCGGACCCGGCTGGATCCCGACGGTCTGCTGCGGGATGCCCTGAACCCTGCCGGGGGGGATTCGGTCAACTATCAGGGGAAAAGCGTCCATGTGGTCACCTGGGCCAAACGCTTTCTGTTTCTGCCCGACCAGCTGGATATGCCGGTCCGGCGTCTGTCCGGCGGAGAAAAGGCCCGGATTGTTCTGGCCAACCTGATGCTGCAGCCCGCAGATGTGCTGCTGCTGGATGAACCCACCAATGACCTGGATATCCTGTCTCTGGAAGTGCTGGAACAACGGATCAGGGAATTTGCCGGTGCCGTGGTGATCGTTTCCCATGACCGGTATCTCATGGACCGGGTCTGCCACCGGATGCTCTACCTGGATCCGGATTCAGCCCCATCATTTTACAAGGATTTCAACCAGATTCTTGCCGCCCGGACCCGGCCCAAACCCCTGGCCCAAAAGCCGGACACGCCGGCGGTCAAACCTGGTCCGGCCCCTAAATCCAGCCCCCTTTTTTCCTACAAGGACAAGTATGAGCTGGCGCAAATGGAAGAAACCATCGTGGCGGCAGAAGAAGAAGTCGCGGTCCTGGGCGCAAAAATTCAGGACCCCGGGGTCATGTCCAATCCCCAGTTGCTGACCGGCATCTGCCGGGATCTGGAGCAGGCCCAGGCCCGGGTACAGGCACTTTATGCCCGGTGGGAGTTGCTGGAGCAAAAAAAAGCAGACGCTGAAAAATAGCTCCTGGCAACCAGACCATGGCCACCGTTACCCGATGTCTGCCTGCTTTTTGACAAGAAATTCATCCAGTTTTTCAAAAAGCTCGTCCGGCCAGGTTTCCGATAATAAAAACAGAGATTTCTCTTCAGGGGTCAATCTGTCCTTGACCTGTTGGGGCAGGTTGTCAAAAGCCTCCTGCCGCTGATGTCGTGCTTTTTTGTCCATGGGTATCCAGTGTTTGTGAAAGGTTCAGGTAAACAGACGGGATATCAGGCCGGTCACCGCAGTTTCAACGGTCAGAATCCGGGGGCCTGTGCTGCAGGTTACAAATCCGATATTTTCCAGGGTCTCCACTTCCAGGTCGATCCAGCCCCCTTCCGGCCCGATTGCCAGGGTCACCGGCCGGTTCACTCCGGCCGGACAGATCCGGTTCGTTCTGGGATGGGCTGTTATGCACCAGGTGTTTTTTGCCACATCCGGCAGCTCGTTTTTGACAAACCTGGCAAAAAACCGCTTTTTATGGATCATCGGCATACGGGTGTCCTTTGCCTGCTCCAATCCCAGTATTTTATATTCATCCAGTTTTTCATCCGCCAGGAGCGGACTTTGCCAGAAACTTTTTTCCACCCGCCAGGAGTTCACCAGATAGATCTGTTTCACCCCGAGCGCGGTGACGTTCTGGATGATGCGCTTGAGCATCTTGGGCCGGGGAAGGCCCAGAACCAGTTGCAGCGGCAGGGGCGGCGGCGGCGGCTGATCCAGGATGACTGTCAGGATCACCCGGGTGCTGTCCATGCTGACAATCTCACCGTATCCCATGTTCCCACCTGTTGCACCACAGGCCACCGTTTCCCCGGGAACGGCCTTGAGCACTTTTCTGATGTGGGCATGGCGCCGTCCGGTAATACAGACCTGTCCGGGTGTCATGAAATCCTGTTCAGTAAGCAGTATCAGGTTCATGGTCAGAAGGTCACTTTGTCACAGGCAGCGGTCAGATCCCTGAGAGTTTTTTGCTGCCATTTCTCACCGCCTGTCAGCAAAGCCAGTTCCTGGGCCAGGTGAACCGGAATTACATTGGGAAGCCGCCCAAGCCCCTGGAGGCAGGAGGGGCAGTGGGTGAGAATTTTTTGATTTGCCTGCTTTTTAAAGGTGTTTAAAACCGTTTGCTTGCGCACCAGCATGTTGTGGCTGATATCGGGCCTGGAAAGAGCCAGGGTGCCTGCTTCGGAACAGCAGAAAGGGATCGGGTCCACCTGAAATCCATGGGTTTTCAGCAATGTCAGCCCCTGATTTTTCAGTGAATCATGACAGGGGGCATGGTATGCATAAGATTCCCGGGGGTTGAGCAAATCATCTTGAAGATCGAGAACATACCCGGCAACGTCTTCAACCGGGCAGTCGAAAATCTGTCCGGCATCCAGCTCCACCAGCGATTCCATGCAGGTACCGCAGGAAACCAGAACGGCATCAAAGCGCAGATCATGGAACATATCCCGGATCCGGGTGAGGACAATGATGTTTTTCAACGCCAGCTCCGCAGATTTCCGGGTGTCGGCATTGACCTTGAACGGGTATCCGCAGCACAAAAAAGGAGGGGGCAGAATGACCCTAAGGTTTTGAGACAGCAACAAAAAAAGCACGGCCCTGGAAATCCGTGAATAAATTCGTTCACTGCCGCAGCCGGGAAAGTAAAACACGGTGGCCACGGCGGTCTCCAGCGGTTCCAGTACCAGAGCCTGATTCTTATGCGTCAACGGAACCACGGCCCGCAAGGTGCTGCGGTCTGGTTTGGGCATCCGGGTGCGGACCAGCTGCATGGGCCGCGAATGCGCAAACGGTTCGGTTTTGGCCAGCGGTGACAGCAGGCGGGCGGCGGACCGCTGCAAAAAGGTCCCTGCCCCCAGCAGCCAGGGCCGGGCCAGGCGGTTCACCAGGGGCCGTTTTTCAGCCAGATAGGCCAGGGTGGTTCGGGTCGCCAGGGAGGTGTGTGAAAACGCCATGGTTTTCAGTATTTTTCTGGCTTCAATGGAAATCTGTCCGGCATCGATATTGACCGGACATTTCAGCAGGCACCGGTGGCAGACGGTGCAATGATCAGCGATCTGTTCCATGTTTTTTAAAATCTGGAACCCGGTGGTCTGGGTGCGCTGGGTAATGTAAAGCATGGCCTC
>DATHSR010000003.1:0-1685 GCA_035464035.1 Desulfotignum sp.
CCCGGGTCGGCCCCCGCACTGTCCGGCCCGACAGCCAGAAGCCCCAGGCTGCTGATCCGGGCGATGCTGCCGCCGCCGGCACCGATTTCCATGAGATCCACCACCGGCACCTGGATGGGCAGGCCCGAGCCTTTCTTGAACCGCTGGACCCGGCCCACCTCAAAGGTGGACACCAGCCCGGCGTGGCCCTTCTGGATCAGACAGGATTTGGCGGTGGTGCCGCCCATGTCAAAGCAGAACATGTCCTTGATGTCAAACATCTTCCCGTAATACTGGGACGCGATCACGGCCGCCGTGGGGCCGGACTCGATGATGCGCACCGGAAACTTCCGGGCCGTGTCCACCGAGGTGATGCCGCCCGATGACAGCATGATGTACAGCCGGCCGCCGAACCCCAGGTCTGCCAGCCGCCGGGTGAGCCTTGCCAGATATTCGAAGGTGATGGGCTTGACATAGGCGTTCACCGCCGTGGTGCAGGTGCGCTCATATTCTCTGATCTGGGGCAGCACCTCAAAGGAAAACGAGGTGGACAGATCCGGAGCCGCCTCATGGATGATCCGCTGCAGGGCCTGTTCGTTCACCGGATTTTCATAGGAGTTGATGCAGCACACGGCCAAAGAGTCAATCCCCTGTTTTTGAAAATCCGCCACCAGGGCCTTTGCTTCCTGTTCATCCACCGCTTTCAAAACCCGGCCGTCTGCAGTCACCCGTTCGTCGATCTCCTTTCTCAAGGCCCGGGGCACAATGGGGTCCGGGTACTGGCTGAAAATGTCATAAGCATCGTACCGGATCTCCCGGCCCAGTTCCAGCACATCCCGGAACCCTTTGGTGGTGATGAGACCTGTTTTAGCGCCTTTGCGCTCGATAATGGCATTGATGACCAGGGTGGTGCCGTGGATCACATCTTCTACCTGGTCTAAAAATCCCGGCTTGATCTCCAGCAGCTCCCTGATGCCCTGTTCCACGGCATCGGACGGATCACCCGGGGTGGTCAGGCACTTGTTGGTAAAAAATTCTCCGGTTCGGGTGTTCACCAGGACAAAGTCCGTAAACGTGCCGCCGATGTCACACCCCAGTCGAAATCCTGATTGATCCAATCGTAACCTCCTTTATCAATAAAACCCCGGTTCCTGCCATTCTCCGAATGCCTGGCGGAACACATCCGCCATTTCTCCCACCGTGGCAAATGCCTTGCAGCAGTCCACCAGATGCGGCATGACATTGTCTTTGCCCCTGGCGGCCTTTTCCAGGGAACGCAGGGTGTCGGCCACCGCTTTTTCATGGCGGGTCCGCTTCACTTCAGCCAGGCTGTCTTTGGAAGACCTGGCCCATGCCTCGTTGTACTGGTGCAGTTCCACCTGGGCGCCCTCATTTTCCCTGCCCGGTGTTTTACCCACTTTTTTATACTCCCCGGACTGGAGGCCTTTTTCAAATTCATACGCCTGCTGGGACACCTTTTTCTGGATCACCCCTTCGGAAATACCGGACACAATCCCGCCCATCTTTTTCACCCAGGCCATCTCCTCTTCGATCCTGTCCGCCATCTCCAGAGTCAGGGTTTCAATGAAATAGGAACCGGCCAGCGGATCCACGGTGTCTCTGAGCCCCACCTCGTCCATGAGCAGCTCCAGGGTCTTCAATGACAGCAGTGCGGATCGGGGTGTGGGGATGGTGTAAGCTTCGTC
>DATHSR010000004.1:0-3038 GCA_035464035.1 Desulfotignum sp.
CGGCGTGGAAAACCTGCGGGTGGTGGATGCATCGGTGATGCCCTGCGTCACCAACGGCAACATCTACGCCCCCACCATGATGGTGGCGGAAAAAGCCTGTGACCTGATCTTAGGCAATACCCCGGAACCGCCCTCATCCGCGCCCTTTTACCGGCATGAAAAAAAAACAGACCGCTTTGCCCATGCCCCCGGAAAAATAAGCCGGCTCCTGCCGGCCCGGCCGGCAGGATTCTTATGCAGACCGGGCCGGCAGGGCCGGTCATCCGTCCGCTCATTTTTCACCGTTCCTGGTTTTCCCTGGGGGGGTGTGTTTCTCTCTGCACACCCGGCACCGGTCATCTGCGCAGAATTCACAGGAAAAGCAGTCTTTGCAGGCAAATTTTTTCGGGCACTCCGGCCGCCTTTCCGGTACATACAACCTGCCCGGCATGCCGGGTATGGAAACAAACGGCATGACACCCCCCTTTCAATCACTGCCTCCATTAGAATAATAAAGTAACCAGGCAAAAGACAATTTCAAGCACCGGCTTCTCTTGACAGACGCTTGATACGGGATGTAAATTGAACCGGAAATTTTGCCTTTTGAACCCACAAACCGGCAGGGATACCTATGAGAATTCTGTTGATTGTTATCGGATTGATCACCACACTGACCGTGTCAGCCCTGGCAGGGGACTGGAGCTTCTACGGCTCCGCCCGGGTGGCCACATTTCAGGTTGAAACAGATGCCCCGGGAAAAACCTTGGATAATTTCAACATGTCCCTGCAAAGCAACGCCCGCATCGGGGCCAATGTCCGGGTCAGCGATACCCTTTCGGGCAATTTTGAATACGGGGCTTCCGGCGGCAATGCCAGCCTGCGCAAACTATACGGGGAGTGGGATTTCGGGGCAGGAAAGCTGCTGGTGGGCCAGACCTACACCCCGCTGAACTGGATCTATTCCAGCCAGGTGTATGGGGCCGACAATAACCTGAAAGCACAGGGGTTTATCTACTCCGGCCGGGAACCCATGATAAGGTTGACCTTTGGCACCTTCCAGGTCGCCCTGGCGGAACCGGACACCAACGACCTGGGGACCGGGTTTGCCTCTGAAACGACCTTTCCGGCCGTTGAAGCCGGTTATTCGCATAAATTTGAGTTCATCACCCTGGAGGCGGCCGCAGGATATCAATCCTATGCGCTGGTCGATACCGGCACCACCCATGATATTGATTCCTATGTATTTGCCCTTGGCGCCCGGTTGAAGATGGGTGCGGCGTTCCTGAATACCGCCGCCTTTACCGGCAAAAACGCCGGCAACCTCATTGCCCTGTCTGTTGACGGGGACAACCGGTGGGATGACGGGTTTGCCGTGAGTTCAGGCAACCGGGTACTGGAGAACGACTGCCGGGGATACGCCCTGGCGGCGGGATACAAGCTCAGCAACCGGTTCACCTTCGAGGCCGGCTACGGGTATAACCGAACCGGCCTGGACACGGCTGCCGATGATGACACGTCACAGACCTATTACACCAACGTGACGGTAACCCTGACCCCGGGCGTATTTTTCGTGCCGGAAATCGGCCGGTTCGACGGCAGGGAGACCGGTGACAGCAAGACCACCTACTACGGCATCAAGTGGCAGGTCAACTTCTGATCCTTTCCTGACCTGTCACTCACCTTTTATAAAAGCGTCCCATTTCTCTCTTGTAAAAGGACTGATGCGGGTGTGAATGACAGATGCCAGGCATCTGCTTCATCCCTGCTTGCCGGTCATCTCATGGATGGTCACCTGGATCACGGCGGTCTTTGCCAGCATCTCGTCCGGGTAGTCAAAGGTTCTGTCTGAATACTGGGCCATGATGATATCCAGGCCGGCTTTTTTTTCTTCCGGAGAATCCAGCAGCCGGGCCGTGCCCATGCCGATGACGCTTCTGAAGGAAACGCCCCAGTCGCAGGCCCTGGCCGCCTTGTTGAGCTTCACCAGCTCATCCACTTCAAAACATACCATCGGGCTGGCCCGGAGCACATCGATTTTCCGGCCCTCAGGGGCACTGTGAAAATACAGGGACCCGTCCCGGTATCCGAAATTCAACGGCACCACATAGGGGTGCCCTTTGTCCACCATGGCCAGGCGGCAGACCTGGGCCTGTTCCAGGATCTGTTCCATCTGTTTTGTATCTGTGATCTGTTTTTCTCTGCGCCGCATGACGCGTGCTCCTTTTACAGTTTATGTCCTGCCGGGAAAACCGACTGGCAAGGCGTTTCAGGTTTATGATTTTTTCAGCAGCATCAGGGGCCGGGTCTTGAGTACTTTGCCGGCCGCCGCCACCGCCGTTGCCATGCAAACCAGGGTGGCCAGGGCCGGGATTCCCAGCAGGTACGCCATATCCATCTCCCAGATGCTGTCAAAATAGTACCAGGATACGGCCCGGGAAAACCCGATGCTCAGCAGCACAGCCGTAAAGGCGGCGGCAAACCCCAGGCTGCCGAATTCCATCAGGGTTATTTTTTTGATATCACTGAATTCCGCCCCCAGCACCTTGAGCAGGTTGGTCTGGACCGCCTGGCTTGCGGCCTGGTGCCGGGCAATGGAAAAAATGGACACCAGACCCGCGGCAATGGCCAGCCAGGCCATGAACCTTACAGACAAAGAGAGCCGGTCCGCAATAAAGGTCAAGGTGGCGATCATCTGGGTGACATCGATGATGGAGATATTGGGAAAGGTCTGCACAATAAGGTTCTTTAAGGTATTCCGCTGATCCGGCGGCACCTGGGACACCGCTCCCAGCCAGGTTTTGGGGGCGTCATCCAAAACCCCTTCCTGGAACAGCAAAAAAAAATTGGGCTGAAAACTGTTCCAGCGCACCTGGCGGATATTTTTGATCCGGCCCGCCATCTCCATCCCCTGGATGTCAAAGCGCATGATATCGCCGATGGCCAGGTCATGGTCCTGGGCAAATGACCTGGCCACGGAAATTTCAAAGGGGGTGTCTGACCCGACAACCCAGGGGGTCACAGACAGGGGTTCTCCCTGGACAATGGTTTCAGACGGGTCC
>DATHSR010000005.1:0-3674 GCA_035464035.1 Desulfotignum sp.
GGTATAGTGACCGCCGTTGATGAATCGGGGCACACGAAGGATCCGGAAGAATTCAAAGACAGGGAAGACTGACATGACCGATGACCTGGTGATTGCTGCCGGCAGGACAGCATATGAACATATCAGAAAAAACGGGCTGTCCCCCGGGGATATCCGCCTGGTGCTGGGGGCGTCCGGGGCTGCCAAATGGCTGGTGCTCTCGGGCCTGGATACGGCCATATTTTCCTGCTGGTTCAGGAACCGCAAAGACCCGCTGCCGGTTTTCGGCACCTCCATCGGGGCCTGGAAATTTGCCGCAGCAGCCCGGAAAGATCCGGTCCGGGCCTTTGACGCCCTGAGACACGCCTATATCCATCAATACTACCGGGGACGGGTGACCCCGGCCCAGGTAACCCGGGAGTCGGAGCGGATCATGGCAGCGTTTCTCCATCAGGCCCGGGTGGATGAGATCCTGGACCATCCGTTTGTGCGGATTTCTTTCAGCGCGGTGCGGTGCCGGCATCTGCTGGCTTCCAGGCACCGGCCGGCCCAGGTGCTGGGCATTGCGGCCGGTGCGGCCTTGAACCGGATATCCCGGCAGCTTCACCGGCTGTATCTGGAGCGGGTGGTGTTTCATCATCCCCGGTTTGATCCCCGGGCCGTTGATTTTTCCGGATTTCCCACCCGGTGTGTGCCCCTGGGGCCCCATAATTTTCAGCAGGCGTTGACCGCATCCGGGGCCATTCCCTATGTCATGGAAGGGGTGACAGACATTGCAGGCGCCCCCCGGGGCATGTACAGAGACGGCGGCATGCTGGACTATCATCCGGCCTTTGCCCTGGCTTCAGGCCAGTCAGGGTTCATTTTGTATCCCCATTTTTATCCTTATATCATTCCGGGGTGGTTTGATAAAACATCTCCGAGCCGCCGGGAAACAGGTGCTGTCACCGACCGGATGATCCTTGTGGCACCGTCTGGCAGATTTGTATCGACCCTTCCCTTTGGCCGGATTCCGGACAGAAAGGATTTCGCCCGGTTTCTGGGAGCGGATGCCACCCGGGTGGGGGCCTGGGAAAAAGCCGCTGACATGAGCCGGATGCTGGGGGAAGCGTTTCTGGACATCACCCGCACCGGCCGGATTCAGGATCTGGTCCGGCCCCTGACGGATCTGTCAGGCATCCGATAGCGCCGCCAGGATCTCCCGGCAGGCCATGTCCGCCCCGCCGGCCCGGGCCGCAACATAGTCGTGGGCGTTCTGCAGCCGTTTTTCCCGGTCTTCCGGATGTTTCAGAAAATACACCATGGCATCGGCAGCCGCCAGCCAGCCGGGTGTTCTCTGGACCAGGCCGGTGTCGAACACCGCCTGTCCCACCCAGAAAAAATCATCCCAGAACGGCCCGGTGATTACCGGCGCGCCCTGGAGCAGGGGTTCTAAAAAGTTCTGCCCGCCCAAAGGGGTCAGGCTGCCGCCCATGAACACGGCATGGGCATGGGTGAATACGCTGCGCATTTCACCGAACCGGTCCCACAGAAGGATGCCGGGGCCGGCAGGGGGTCCGGAAAGATCCGAACGCAGATAAAACGGCAGCCCGTTTTTTTTCAGCCGGCGCTTCCAGTATCCAAGCCGGTGCATGTGCCGGGGAAAGACAGCCACGATCTGGTCCGGAACCCGGTTCAGAAGATGACGGATCATCTCAAGGACCTGTTTTTCCTCCGGTTGCCGGATTGATGCCAGAACCGATACCGCCAGGCCGGGGGGAAACAGGTCTGAAACAGAAGGCAGGGGAGACGACACCTGGGGCACAGCAGTTGACACAGCAAATTTGATGTTGGGCATCACGGCGACATCCGACCGGGGAAACACCTGTTTGAAGCGTGCCGCATCCGATCTGGAAACCGCCAGAATCCGGTGGGGAAATATCCGGGACCACAGGGCCCGGGTCCATCGGTAATTGCGGCCGCTATTCCGGGACATACGGCCGTTGATCACCAGAATGCGGGTGTGATTCTGTTTGAGAAAATAGAGCAGGGCCGGCCACAGTTCGGTTTCCAGCAGCACCATGACCCTGGGAGTCACCTGTTCCACAACAGCTTTGACAATGTGCGGCTGATCAAAGGGAAACCATCCCAGGGAAAGGGAAATCAATGGATGGTGACGGTTTTTTTTAAATTCCCTGGTCAAAATTTCCATGCCCTGGTCTGTGGTGGTGGTGACCAGAATCCGCACCGGCCGGACAGGAGAAAGGTGTTGCAAAACAGAGGCGGCAAGCAGGGCTTCGCCGGCTGAAGCGGCCTGGATCCAGATATCAGCGGGCTTCAGATGCGCGGCATCGGTTCTGAGGGCAAAGGTTTGCGCCAGCCGGGGGTGTTTTTTTAAAAAAGGCAGCACACCGGCCCAGGCTGTATTGTAAAAAGTCATAAAATTGGTTATATAGACAGACTTTTTCATGGAAGCATATGCTCTCATGTTTTCAGTTGATTGACAATAGGCCTGGTGCCAAAGACATAAGGTTTATGGATAAAAAAATTGCCGGTTTGTCCGCATCCCGGCTCAGAAAAATACTGGACCTGGTACTTGAGTACCGCAATTACCTGATTGTTGCGTCCCTGTGCATGATCGTGGTGGCAGGGGCCAACGGGGCCATGGCGTTTCTGGTCAAGCCGGTGATCGATGATATCTTTGTGGCCAAAAACCGGGACATGCTGATGCTGATTCCGGCGGTGGCCGTCCTGGTGTTCCTGCTCAAGGGCCTGGGCACCTTTGGGTCGGAATATCTGATGAACTACATCGGCGAGCGCATCATCCGGTTTTTCAGAGAAGCTTTGTACGAGCGGATTACCGACCTGCCCCTGGCCTTTATCCACAGGGAGAGAACCGGGGCTCTCATGTCCCGGATCACCAATGATGTGAACATTGTCAAGGGCATGGTGTCCACAGCCGTGGTCAACGTGTTCAGGGATTTTTTTTCCATCATCGCGTTTTTGTTCGTCATTTTTTACCGGGACTGGCAGCTGGCGCTGGGCGCATTTTTGGTACTGCCCCTGGCGTTTTATCCCATATTGATTTTCGGACGAAGGGTTCGCAAATTTTCAACCGGAACCCAGGAAACCATGGCGGAACTGAACTCCTTTCTCCACGAAACCTTTACCGGCAGCAAAATCATCAAGATCTTCAATCTTCAGGATTTTGAAAAGCAGCGGTTCAGGGAAAAGACCCGGCTTCTGTTTGATCTGGAAATGAAAAAAGTGATTGCCAAGGCCCTGTCCTCACCGGTCATGGAGTTCCTCGGCGGCCTGGGCATTGCCTTTATCATCTGGTTCGGAGGGATGCGGGTCATCTCCGGCACCTCCACGCCCGGGATCTTTTTTTCCTTTTTAACGGCGGTCATGATGCTGTATGATCCGGTAAAAAAGCTTTCCAAACTCAACAACACCATCCAGGAAGGGGTGGCGGCCGCGTCCAGGATCTTTGATGTGCTCGAAGAGGAGCAGACCATTGTAGAGGCGCAGCAGCCCAAAGAGCTGTCTGCAAGTTCTCTGGCGGTGGCGTTTGAAGATGTGTGCTTCAGCTATGAACCGGATGAGGCCTTGGCACTGAATCATATCAACCTGACGGCCGCACCCGGAGAGGTGCTGGCCCTGGTGGGCATGAGCGGGGGAGGTAAAACCAGCCTGGTGAATCTGATCCCCCGGCT
>DATHSR010000006.1:0-9798 GCA_035464035.1 Desulfotignum sp.
AGCCACCGGGGCCAGGTCAACGACCACCATTTCCGACACATCCGCATATACATCCGCCGACGCCCCGAACCCGATCTCCTCAAAGATGGTGAAAATCAGGTGACAGTCCACGGGAAGAATAACCGGAGACCCGGCAAGGGCTTTGGCCACGGTGAGTACAATGGCAACCCCTGCCTTGTCGTCCAGGTGCCGGGCGTTGATAAACCCGTTGTCCGTTATCTCCGGCAATGCATCAAACGCGATGATGTCGCCGATGTCAAACCCCTTGTCTGCAAGATCCTGCCGGTTGCGGCAGATCTCATCCACCCGCAGTTCCACATGGTCCCAGCTCACCGGCAGACTGTCCACCGCATCCCCCCAGGCATGGCCGGAGGCTTTCAGGGGCAGTACCGTGCCCCGTTTGGGTCCGGATTGCGTGAAGACGGTAACCCGGCCCCCTTCGGCAAACCGGCTGGACCAGTTGCCGATGGGCGTGATCATAAGTTTGCCGTTTTCCTTGAGCCGGCTGACCATGGCGCCCAGGGTGTCCAGGTGCACAGTCACCGCCCGGTCCAGGGTGTTCTGCTGTCCGGGCAGGGTGGCCCGGATGGATCCCCTGCGGGTGACCTCAAAATGAATGTCCAGTTTTTCAAGCTGGCTGCCCACGTAATGGACAATCTGATCCGAGTAACCCGAGGGGGAGGGAATACTGAGCAGGTGTTTGAGCTGATTCAAAAGATAGGTGGTGTCCAGGCAGATGGGTGACATGATATTATTCCTTTTTCTTGACGGCAGTTTCAGGAAACAGCAGGTCAATGAACCGCTGGGCCGTAGGCTGGGGTTCGTGGTTGGCCAGGCCGGGGCGTTCATTGGCCTCGATAATGACATAATCGGGACCGTTCACATCCGGCACAATGAAATCCAGACCCGTCACCGGGATCTCCAGGCACCGGGCCGCCGTTGTTGCCGCTTTTACCAGTTCCGGGTGGAGCTGGTCTGTGACATCATGAATGGTGCCGCCCGTATGCAGGTTGGCGGTCTTGCGCACCGTCACCTCCCGGCCTCTGGGCAGGACTGTCCCATAATCCAGTTTGTTTTCCGTCAGGGTTCTGGCGGTCTCCGCATCGATGGGAATACGGCTTTCACCGTCCGTGGCGGCCATGCGCCGGCGGTTGTACTTTTCCAGAAGCTCTGCAATGGTATGGGTACCGGTGCCGGTGATCACCGGGGGCCTGCGAACGGCGGCCGCCACCACCTCGTAGTTGATGACAATGATGCGCAGATCCCGGCCCGGGGCCAACTCTTCGATGATCACATCCGGGCAGGCTTTTGCCGCTTTCCTGATTGCGGTTACAAGATCTTTTTTGGTTGTGATGCCGACACTGATCCCTTCTCCCTGTTCTCCCCGGGCCGGCTTGACCACCACCGCCTTTTTTCCCTTCATGAATCCGACAGCTTTGTCCAGGTCGGTATATACGATCTGTTCGGGCACCCGGAGGTTGCGGGCGGCCAGAATGTTTCGGGTCAGGCGCTTGTCATCGCATTTGGTCATGGCAACCGCCGTGGTGAGATCGGACAGAGATTCCCGGCAGGAGATGGTCTTGCTGCCCAGGGTCAGGGTGAACAGGCCAAAGGTTTCGTCCACAATGTCGATGCGGATGCCCCTTTTTCTGGCTTCATCCACGATGAGTCGGGCATAGGGATTGAGACCGGGATAGTGCTGGGAGGATGTATAAAGATCCTGGTTGATGGAATTTTTCCGTTTGATGCAGAACACCGGAATCCGGTGACATCCCAGTTTTTCATACAAAGCGATCGCTTTTTGATTATCGTGCATGACACTGATATCCACAAAGGCCCGTCCCCGGGTGAAATAATGTTCACACAGATGCCGGACCAGGCTGATTCCCACCCCGGGATAGTCCGCCTGGGGGTCCACGGCCAGGGACCAGAGGCTGGCACCATTTTCAGGATCGTTGAAGGCCGCCACATGATCCACCCCGGTGACCGTGCCGATGACCCGGTCATTGGACAGGTCCTTGGCGATCATATAGGTGCGCAGTTTGCTGGCCCGCTTGTCCAGGATAAAGTCCGGGTCCGCCCCTTTCATATGACACGCCCCATAGATCCGGTTGATCTCCCGGGCTTCTCTTCGGGTTGAGACCCGCTGGATCACGAAAGGCGTGCGGGTCCGGCGGTCCGTGGTGTAGTCATGGGACCAGAGCCGGAAGGTGTGGGAAGGGTCCAGAAACAGTTTGTCCGGAGCCAGGGACACCACCACATGCGGGTCGATGATATACATGGCGATATCACGGCTGTCATATCCATACCGGATCATGGTTTCCACCATGCGCGCATTGTCTTCAAAGGTGTGGCCGAATACCAGCCGGCCCCATCCCATTTCCACGAACGCGTCGGGTTTCATGCCTTGTGTGACCGGTTCCCCGAGTTTTTCCCAGTTGCGCAGCGACTGGCCGAATCCGCGTTCCAGCCGATGATTTGACTTGCCCATCATCTGACCTCCTTTAAGATTGGATATCCTGCTGCTGACACCAGAATTCCAGCAGGGCCGCCTGCCAGAGTTTGGAGCCCTTCAGCGGCGTGATATGGGACTCCGGGTCCGCCAGCAGGGTGTCAATGTAATCCCGGTTGAAGAGATCCCGTTTTGTGGCGGGCTCCGTGTTCAGAATGCCGGTGACAAAGTCCAGGTACCGGCCCTGCAAGTATTTGAGGGCCGGCACCGGAAAATATCCTTTGGGCCGGTCGATGACCTCATTGGGAATGACCGATCTGGCCGCTTCCTTGAGAATGTGTTTGCCGCCGTGGGTCACTTTGTGTTCCGGTGGAATCTTTGCCGCCAGTTCCACCAGTTCGTGGTCCAGAAACGGTACCCGTGCTTCCAGACTCCAGGCCATGGTCATGTTGTCCACCCGTTTGACCGGGTCTTCGGTGAGCATCACCAGGGTGTCCAGGCGCAGGGCCTTGTCAATGGCGGTATCTGCGCCGGGCATGTCAAAATGCCGCTGGATGAATTGTGTGCTGTAATCCGGCCCCTGAAAGGCTCCGGTCACCATTTCCAGGTATTCCTCATGGGTCCGGTCTCCGAAAACCGACCGGTAATCCGCCACCGGATTGCTGCTTTCCATCATGGGCGGATACCAGTGGTATCCGGCAAAGATCTCATCCGCCCCCTGGCCGCTCTGGACCACTTTGACATGTTTGGCCACCTCCCGGCTCAGCAGGTAGAAACCGATGCAGTCATGGGAGACCATGGGCTCGCTCATGGCTTTGACGCAGGCCGGCAGGGACGGCAGCACCTGATCCGCGGCCACCTGGATTTTATGGTGATCGGTGGCAAAATGCCGGGCAATGATATCGGAATACAGAAACTCATCCCCGGGCTCGTCTCCCACGCTGTCAAATCCGATGGAAAAGGTTTTCAGGTTCTTTTGCCCGGCTTCGGCCAGCAGCCCCACCACCAGGCTGGAATCCAGGCCGCCGGACAGGAGCACGCCCACCGGCACATCCGCCACCAGACGGCGTTTCACGGACGCCATCAGGGTCTGGCTCACCAGATTTTTCCAGTCATCAAACGTATACGTGTCTTCTTCCTTGTCCCGCTGATACACCGGCTGCCAATAAGTGTGTTGCGTCATGGTACCGTCCTGGGAGACGACGGCCCAGGTGGCGGGCGGCAGTTTTTCAATGCCGGAAACAAGCGTGTGGGGCCCGGGTACCACGGAATGAAAGGTCAGATAGTAATGCAGGGCGTGGGCAGAGATCTGCGGTTTGATTTTTCCGGTGGCCAGCAGGGCGGGTACGGAAGAGGCAAACAACAGGCTGTTATCTGTTTTGTGGAAATAAAGCGGTTTGATACCCAGCCGGTCCCTGGCCATGAACACCTTGTCTTTGTTCTGGTTGTAGATGGCAAAGGCAAACATCCCGTTGAACCGCTTCACACAGTCTTCCCCCCATGCATGGTAGGCCTTGAGGATCACTTCGGTATCTCCGGTGGTGTGAAAGGTATATCCTTTGTCAGTGAGTTCATCTTTCAGGGCTTTGTAGTTGTAGATCGCCCCGTTGAACACAATGATCAGCCCCAGTTTCGGGTCGATCATGGGCTGGTTGGAATCATCGCTCAAATCAATGATTTTAAGGCGGCGGTGGCCCATCAGGGTCCAGATGCCGTGATAGATATCTTGATTGTCAGGGCCCCGGCTGGCCATGGCCTGGTTCATCCGGACGACGGAATCTTCGTAAATCGGTTGTGTGTTGAAAAATATTTCTCCGCATATGCCGCACATAAAAATCTCCTGTCAAGGGAAAACGGGTTAACAATTATTTTATTGGGGATGCGAAAATCCCCAAGATGTTCAGAAACGAGGGCTGAACAAGACAGTAATGCATATCGCTGGTGAATTCATGACACCTAGCATATAAAATCCTGAAGGGTTTGTCAAATTGGTGCCCAAACCCGGGGGGTGGGGGGGCCAGGGATGATGCCGCCGGGTGAAAACAGGAGAAAGCCCGTCGCCGGTTAAAATCAAGGACCCGGCCGGTCGGGGTTGTGCCGGAACCTGTTTTCATGTAAGAGATAGCAGAAAGATGCTCTGAGGGAGCCAGGTGATGGGTCGGTACCGGGAGATGAAAAGGGAACAGCAATGGGGATAAATTACTGCAGCGCCTGCGGGGCAAGGATGGCGGTCAGAATACCGGAAGATGACGACCATGTCCGGCCGGTCTGTGACCGGTGCGGCCATGTTCATTATGAAAACCCCAAACTGGTGGTGGGGTGTATTCCGGTTTTCGGAGACCGGGTGCTCTTGTGTAAAAGAAACATTGATCCCCGGAAGGGAAAGTGGACCCTGCCGGCCGGGTATCTGGAAAACGGCGAATCGGTCCAGGAAGGGGCGGTGCGCGAAACCCTGGAGGAAACCCGGGCCCAGGTCACGCTTGTCGCTCCCTACCGCATGTTCAATCTGGTGTTTGTTCACCAGATCTACCTGATGTTCCGGGCCAGACTGCGGGATGAAACCTTCGGCCCCACCAAGGAAAGTACGGTGGTGCGGTTGTTTTCCGAATCGGAAATCCCCTGGGAGGATATCGCCTTTGAGGCCATCCGCCAGACCCTGACCGATTTTTTCACAGATCAGCCCCGTCAGCAGTATCCCTTTGAAATCAAGGATATCATGGCCAAAAAATTTTCATGACCCTGTCTGTTTGCTTACAGTATATCCGCCAGAATTTCGAACCGTTCAAAGGGCGGCATGACGCAGGCGCCTGAAAAAAAGGTTTTTGCAATTTTCAGCATCTCTTTTGCCTGAACCGTGCCGGTATGCACCGGGTCCCGGGATGTTTCCATCTCCCGGCGGAGGGGTTCGGGAACGGCAATGCCGTCCACCCGGTCATGGAGGAAACAGGCATGCTTGAAGGACAAAAGCGGGAGGATCCCCATTATTTTGGGTACCGGCAGGTGATCACAGGCATCGGCAAGGGTCTGGGCTGTTTTTTCGTCATACACCGGCTGGGTGACGATGAACCGGCACCCGGCCGCCACCTTTTTTTCCAGGCGTGTGACTTCGTTTTTCAGACCGTTGCGTTCCGGCCGGAAATCCAGGACCCCGCCCGTGGTAAGGCCGGCGTCGTTTCCCAGGGTGATCAGTTTGAACACGTTCAGGTCGTTGACGGCAGTGGCCCCGTCTTTCTGCCGGGCCGCCGAGGGATCTCCGGTGATGGCGATCAGCGTATCGATCCCCAGGGCTTTCGCCCCCCACAGTTCAGCCTGGAGGCCCAGGATGTTGTGATCCCGGACCGTCAGGTGAAGGATGGCGGGTTTGCCGGTTTTTTGGGTCAGCAGATGGCAGAAGGCCATGGCCGACATCCGGGGTTTTGCCACCGGATTGGTGGCCACGCTGAATCCGTGAAAATCCAGATGGGCGATACCGGCCAGTTTGTCCAGAAGAGCCCGGGGATCATTGCCGGCCGGGGGCACCACCTCGATGGTGATTACAAATTTGCTGCTGTCGGAAATCAGAAATGACATGGGGTGTGTTTCCTTCTGTCAAGGTTAACGGACGGTGTCAGTATGCCTTGAATCGGATTTCTGGTCAAATCAAAACCAACGGGATCCTTAAAAATCGGCCTTTCGGGGTTACCGGTACCGTCAAAGGATAAAAAAAAGGCCATAAAATATTCCGGCGCTGATGGGTGCAAACCGGTTTTATCCGCAGGGCCTTCACCGGGAGAAACCGGTTTCCGGGTCTGTATTCCAGATGAAATCGGCGGCCACCGGGAAATGGTCCGAAGGATAAAGGCCGCCTTTGTGAAAGGTCAGGATTCGGGGAACATCGGGCTGGATTTTCCCCTTGTAGAGGATCCAGTCAATGTGACGGCCGTCGGTTTTTCCGGTAAACCCGTGGAATGTGCCGGACGGGTCAGTTTCAAACACCTCATTGAATCCATGGGCCTGAAAGGTCTGGAAGGCGGATGAATCGTGACCGGCATTGAAATCTCCGGTGATAATCACCGGCAGCCCCGGCGGGAACCGTTTCAGAAAAGTGATGACCAGCGCGGCACTCCGGGCCTGGACCGCCGGATTAAAATCAAAGTGGGTGTTGGCCACCAGCAGAGACCGGCCCTGTTTTTCGAACCATCCGATAACGCATTGCCTGGGCCACCGGGATCCTGCCATCTTGGACGGGATGTCGGGAAAACGGCTGATGAATTGGTGACGGTGGCCCAGGCAGGTCCAGGCTTTGTGGTAAAAAATCAGATTGGACTGCCACCAGGGCAGGTGCCGGTTGTACCGGCCGATATGATCGTAATTTTTCAGCGTTTTCTCCAGAAAATCCGCCTGGAAATGATTCACTTCCTGGAAGCCGATAAAATCGGTTTTCAGAGTGGCCAGGAACGCTTCGGCGATGAATTTGCGCTGGGTCCAGCTATTTTCACCGTCCCTGGCCAGGCCGAACCGGAGATTCACGGTCATCACACTGAATGGTACAGGGTCTGTTTTAATTGGTTACGTTTTCCTTTCTTGCAACGGATACAGGATGCGATATTCATTGGGGCCTGTCAACCGGTTGGGGCGACATCCGCCGGTCAGGCATGCCGGAAGGCTGTTGCAGAAACAAAGATTGGGCAGTCGCCGGAGGCCTTGACAAACACCGGAAATGGGAGAAGAATGAAACAGTTTAAAAATTGTTTCATGGAACTCTGAGAAAACCGTGCCCTTTTTTTTTGAAAGGAAGCGCCATGATAAACAGACTGATCAGCCACATTCTGCCCCACCTGCCACAGAAACTTGTCTGGCAGTTCTCAAAGGACTATATCGCCGGAGAAACGGTTCAGGCAGCCATTGACGCCTCTCTGGCCCTCAATCGGGAAAAAACCCTGGTAACCCTGGACATTCTAGGCGAATTCATTGAAACCATGGACCAGGCCAGAGAGAACCGGGATCAGTATATCCGCCTCATCAACACAGTTGAAAAAACAGAGGTCCAGGGGAACTATTCCATCAAGCCCACCATGTTCGGACTTCTTCTGGACAAGGAGACCTGTTTTCAGTATATGCGGGACATTGTGGCGGCAGCGGCGGCCCACGCCAACTTTGTCCGCATTGACATGGAAAATTCTCCCACCGTGGATGACACCATAGCGGTCTTCAGACGGATCAAGGCCGAGTTTCCAGCGAACGTGGGGCTGGTGGTCCAGGCCTACCTGAAGCGGACCCGGTCGGATATCGAGGCCCTGCTGGACCTCAAATCCAAAGAGGACGGCCTGAACCTCAGGCTGTGCAAGGGGATCTATGTCGAATCTCCGGCCATCGCCTACAAGAAATACCACGAGATCAATGCCCACTATCTGGAGGATCTGGAATTCATGTTCCGGAACAGGATCTACCCGGGCATCGCCACCCATGACAAACCCCTGATACAGGGGGCTTTGGACCTGATCAAAAAATACAGCGTGCCAAAGGACGGATACGAGTTTCAGATGCTGTACGGGGTGACGCCGAAGCAGCGTCAGCGCCTGGTGGAAGACGGCCATAAACTCAGGGTTTACGTGCCCTTCGGAGAACACTGGTTCGGATATTCCACCCGCCGGCTCAAGGAAAACCCGGCCATGGTCAGTCACATCGTCAAAGCCCTGATTGCCAGGGGATGAACCGGTCTGCCTGCATGATTCAATTTTCTGTCAGGAGAAGTATCGGATTGTTTCACAGCGTTGTTTTATGCCAGATTGAACGTTTCCTGTAACTTGTGTGACAACTGCTGTGTGAGTGCAAACGCTTTTTCAACGGTTTTTTCCTTGTCCTTGTTCACCAGACAGCAGGTGGCCGGCGATATCAGACTCTGGGCCAGGATCTGGTCCATGGGGATCCCTTTTTGGCCCAGGGCCTTCCACACGGTTTTGAGCCGAAAGGCCAGCAGGCCCAGGTTTTCTGTTTCAAACGTCTCCATGCCCGTTGGCACGATCCCCCACACCAGGATGCCGCCCTTGTCCAGAAACCGTTTCACCGACCGTGTGCTGGCACCGAAGATATCGGCATTGGTATAGATATCCAGGGACAGGATATCCATGTCCAGGCCCAGAAGAAAATCCCAGTCCGGATTGCCGCAAAGGTGAATTCCCCGGGGCCGGTCAATGGTGGAGAAAAACAGGTCCAGGTCCTGTTTGGCCTTCTGTTCCCCATATCCGGACATGGCGGAAAATACGAACTGCATGCCCGGCTCGTCAATGAACATGAACGCGTTGGGGTTTTTCTGCTTGAGTTTTGACAGCTGCACATTGATGCGCTGTGCCATGAATTCGAACATGAACGGCCGCACCGTGTCGTCAAACAGAATGGGGCGGTCGTCCTGGTCCAGGATATTGAACCCGAAGCTCACCGGGCCTTCCAGCTGGCCCCGGATCGCCGCCCGTTCCGACAGATCCAGGTCCAGGAACCGGTGGTAAACCGCAGAATAGGCGGGACTGACATCAAAATAATCCGGGTCGTCAAAGTGCGCCATGGTCTCTTCAAATTCTTCAACAAACCGGTCCATGGAAAACCGAAGGGTCCGTTTTTCCAGGTCCAGGAGGATTCCAGGAAAATGTTCGGCCGCCTGTACATACATGTCTTCGTAATAAGAATAATTGGGCAGCTGGGGCCAGAACGGGATATCCAGGGTCAGGGCCGCGTCCAGGGCCTGATCCACATCCGTATGGGGCATCACCGCCATGGCCGTGGTCAGCAGATTGCCGGGGATGGTCATATCACGCTCCTTTCATCTCAATGGGCGTCGCAGATTGAGCACATCTTTGTTTCATAGCCTGAATCATTTCTTTCATTTTTTCAATATCGATTTGAAGGTGCCCAGCCTGAAATATCAGCGGGCACCACCGCTGGATGGGAAAAAATCTACAGGTGAAAACTTTTTGCCTGTCATCTACGCACCATTCTGCCGGGTTCAGGATTCATGAATTATTAATATCATGGCCGAACTTGGTGCGCATTGATTCATGTCAAGTTTTTTGGAAAACAATTTGTTTGCAGTGCGTGTTTAAACTCCGGCAGATTGCTGCTTGACAGCCGGACCTGATTTTAATAAATTATATGCGCAGACACTTAATCAGATGGAGGGGCTTGTGACCCATATCGAAGATGCGGCACGGGTGTTTAAAATTTTGTCGGTGGAAACCCGGGTCAGGATGATCGACCTGCTCAGGCGACGGTCCCTGTGTGTCAACGCCCTGGCCCGGACATTGAACATCTCGCCGGCGGCGGTGTCACAGCATCTTCGGATCCTGCGGGATGCCGATGTGGTGATTGCCGAA
>DATHSR010000007.1:0-7345 GCA_035464035.1 Desulfotignum sp.
CACGATCCAGGGCTGGCGGCCGATCTCGGACACGATCCAGCCCATCTCCATGGCAATGTAGGGCAGGGGGATGGCAAACAGCATGATCTTGAGGTACCGGGGGCTTTCCAGCAGATGGTTGCGCCGGATCCAGCCCCAGGCCGTCAGCAGGATGAACAGGGTGCCCAGGCCCACCATGGTGCGGAACCCCACAAAGGTGGGCAGCACGGGCGGGCGCTCGTCTTTCGGGATGTCCCGCAGGCCCGTGACCGTGGCGTTGAAGTCATGGAACCCCAGGAAACTGAGGATGCCGGGGATGGCGCCGATCTCGATGCGGTTGCGCTCGTTTTTCTCATCCGGGACTGCAAACAGGATCAGGGGGGCCCGGGACTGGGTCTCCCAGTGGGACTCCATGGCCGCCAGCTTGGCCGGCTGGGTCTTGGAAACGTTCACGCCGTGCATGTCGCCGGTGATGGCCACGATCACGGCCGCAGCCAGGCCCACCACCGCGCCGATGCGGAAAGAGGGTTCAAACACGGACACGTGCCGGCGTTTGAGCAGGTGGTATGCGGACACGCCCATGATGAAGAAGGCGGCCAGAAGCAGGGAGGCGGGCACCACGTGGATGATCTCCAGGATGCCGTGCTTGTTGGTGATCAGGGCGAAAAAGCTTTCCAGCTCGGCCCGGCCGTCCCGGATCACGTATCCCACCGGGTTCTGCATGAAACCGTTGGCCAGCAGGATCCACACGGCGGACAGGTTGCCGGCCAGGGCCACCATCCACATCACGGCGGCGTGGGCCTTGGCGGACAGTTTTTTCCAGCCGAATATCCAGATGCCGATGAAGGTGGATTCCAGGAAAAACGCCACCGATGCCTCGATGGCCAGAAGCGAGCCGAACACATCCCCCACATACGCGGAGTAGCGCGACCAGTTGGTGCCGAACTGGAACTCCAGGGTGATGCCGGTGACCACCCCCAGGGCAAAGTTGATGAGAAACAGCTTGCCCCAGAACTTGGTCATGCGCAGGTAGGCTTTGTTCCCGGTCCAGGCATACCTTGTTTCCATGTATGCGATGAGAACCGAAAGCCCCAGGGTCAGGGGGACAAACAGGAAATGGAACATGGTGGCTGCGGCAAACTGCAGTCGGGATAAGAAAACCGGGTCCATTGATTCCTCCAGAAAGTTTGTTAAAAAGTCAGAACCTGTGTTGGAAAAAGCAATTCATATGCCATCATGGACAATTTTGATGACGGTTTTGTTATACGGGTTGAAAACCGGTCTACCATATAAACTGGTTTACCATATCTAAAATGAGCGGGGTTTTCAAGAGGGATTGCAGTTTGGCCGGCATGACGAGTTGTATCATCAGGACAGGTTTTTGAGGCAGATGTGTGTCTTGGGTTTTTGCTGCCGGATTCATGAAGCAGGGAAGGACGGAAAGAACAAAAAAAAACTTCCGGCGCACAGAAATGCGCCGGAAGTTTTTTTTCTGGTTATTTTTATCAGCGGGCTGCGCCGGTCCGGCCCCGGGTGGCCGTATTTTCCCATTCTTCGATTTTGGTGGTGTCGTAGATCTCTTCCCAGCCGGTGATCATGCCGCGGATGTGGCTGAACAGGGAGTGGCCGGTGGTGGTCATGTAGAGGTGGATGATCAGAAAATTCACCAGCAGGTACCCGGCCAGGGTGTGGATGACAGCGATGGGGGCCAGGGGGACCCCGGGCAGGGCGTAGTACAGGTAGTACAAAAGGCCCGTGGCCATCTGCACCGGCAGGAGCATGGCTGAGATGCCCAGGTAGGCCAGGCGCTGCAGCGGGTTGTGCTTGGCGCCGGGCGATTTCTGGACCGGGTGTTCAAGGCCGCGGAAAATGCCCCAGGCATAGTACCTTGCCACGGCAAACAGTTTTTTGGTGGTGGGGATGTACTGCTTCCACTCGCCGGTGATGATCAGCCAGAAGGCAAAGAACGCGAACGATCCCAGCCAGGTGAGGCCCACAAAGTTGTGGATCTCCACGGCGGTCTCAAATCCCAGCAGGGAATAGATGCCGTGGATCTCGAACCCGGTGATCATCAAAAGGATGATCATCAGGGACTGGAACCAGTGCCAGAGCCGTTCGAACCGGGTGTACAGGTATACTTTTATGATTTTTCTGTCAGCCATGGGTTATTCCTCCCTGCCGTTGCGGGTAAAAAACCGGCCCAGACCGTGGATCATTACCCCGGCCAGGGCGCCCAGCACCGCGACCATGCCGAAGGTGTCCAGCAGGTCGAACCGGTCCCGGCCGGGCATGTAGACCCCGGTGATGCCGGCCAGGCGGGAGTTTTCCCGGGTGTGGCAGGCAACGCAGTCCAGGGCCCCGGCTGCCGGCGCCACCATGTGGGTGACCGGAAAGGCATAGGTGGTTGCCACGTAGCCGTACTGGCCGGAATAGGGCACATCCAGGGTCTGGTTGCCCCGGACGATGGCGTCATCCATGTCCAGGGTGGTCCAGTATCCGTTTTCCCCGGACAGCAGCGGGGCCACCAGCTGGTTGAGGACGGTGTCATAAGGCTGTTTGCCGGTATGGATTTTAAAGGGGTGGATCCGGGAGTCCGGATCATCCGGCGATCCTAAGGGATGGCTGACCGCCACCACCTGTGCGGGGTCGATCTTGTCCTTGATGGTGATGTTGTCAAACGAGCCGTTGTACCAGGCATACTCGGGCACCACGTTCTTTTCCCAGGTGAAGCTGCCCTTGATGGACCGGTACACCGGTTTGTCATACGGGCCTTTTTCCTCAAAGGGTTTGCCGTCCTTGAGGGTGCCGGCCGTGGACCAGTCCCAGGACATCATGGTGGGCAGGTCCCTGGCGTATTCAGGGATGTGGCAGGCCTGGCAGGACACCTTGTCGGTGTGGTGGTTCATCTTGGCGCTGGTTTTGTGGGGTGCGGCGCTGTGGCAGGACTCGCAGGTGATCTTGGAGGCCATGTCGTCGTCCAGCAGGCTTTTCCGGTCTGCTGCGGCCGGGCGGGTGTAGAGCCGGCCGGCGATGTGGTGCTTGACCGTGGTGTGGCACCTTGTGCAGGAAAAATCCGCGCCCTCGGCGGCCATGTGCACATCCAGCATCCGGTTGGGGCTGATCAGGGAGGTGTCCAGGTCCCCGTGCTTGACCCCGTCGCCGCCGCCGCCCTTGAAGTGGCACTCTCCGCAGTTGCTGCGTCTGGGCAGCGTGATGTTCTGGACCGCCTTGGCCAGACCGGCCTGGAGGTCTTCCACGATTTCCAGGACATCCGGGTCATCGTCCCCTTCAAAGGCCGCCAGGTCGGCAAGGGTCTCCCTGTAGGGAAATTTTTCCGCGCCGTGGCAGGCCAGGCAGTTGACCTCGCCCTCTTTGCCGTTCCACCCGGCATGGCAGGACAGGCAGCTCTTGTCTTCCATGGCGTTGCCCGAAATGCAGAAATTGTTCACGGCATGGCCGGCCTTGCCGTTCATGATGCCCGGTTTGTCGGAAGGCACCTCCCAGGTCCAGTGGATGGTCTCCTTGAACTGGTCGGATGCGTCGGTGTGGCAGTAGAGGCAGGCGTGGGTGATCTGGTCCCCGGAGGTGAAGGCCTGGCCCAGCAGATCGATTTTGCTATGGTCCACCGTGGTCCAGTGTTTGTCGACCGGGACCGCCTGCCGGGACAGTTTGAGTCCCGGCACGGAATCTGCGGCTGCCTGGGCAGAGACGGCGGCTGCGGCCGGGGCTGCGGCCAAAGCTGGGGCTGCGGCAGCCGTGGATGCGGCAGCCGGAAGGGCCGCGGCCAGGATCCAGAAAACCAGGGCCCCTGCCAGGGCGGCGGTCCAGCCGGATGCCGCCGCAGTCCGGGGGGCCGAAGTCTGCCGGCCCGGGGCCGCAGCTGGATTGTCCAGGGCGGTGTGCGTCAAACGTGTTCCCATAATGCCTCCGGAAAGAGATGGGGTGTCCGGGCCGCCGGGTCTTTGAAGACCGGGGGGCCCGGGAACCGGTTTAGCTGCATGTGGCAGGTGCGGGGGAGTCTTTGGCAAAGGCGTGGAAATAGGCGTGGATGTCCAGGATATCCTGGTCGGAGATGGCATCCCACTCCGCCTGGCAGCCGAACACCTCAAAGTTGCGGGATTCGAACACCTGTTTCCACTCGGCACGGGTCATGTCGGCCGGGCTGACCGTGGGGGTCGGGGAGTCCACGCCGCCGTTTTCATGGCAGGCCTTGATCACCTTGCGGTAGGTGTATTTGCCCTTGCGGTCGTTGCCGTCCGGGGCGTCGTCGGCCAATACGGCGGAAACCGGTACCAGGGTAAAAAGGGTGAGGGTGAAAAGAACGAGCAGTTTTTTAAACATGGGGAACTCTCCTTGTATGGTTTTGTATTTTGAATTTTAGCGGATTGCGCTGTTTACTGAAAGTCTTAATTTTTTTTTTAGCTGTTGCATGTGAACCGGTGCCGGCCTGCAGTACCGGTTCACGGGTGTAATCTGTGGTCCTGCCTACTTGGGCGCCTTGATGGTATAGGTGCCGTCGCTTTTAAAGCTGATCTGGGCCTCCACGTAAAAGACGTCGGTGAGCGATTCCCTGACATCCTTGACCATGTAGTAGGCTTCGCCGCTGCGGGCGCCGGTGGAGCAGACAAACACAATCGGCTTGTCTGCGGGAAATTTGGCGATCTCCGGCTCCAGTTTAGCCACCGGGATGTTCACGGCAGTGGGGAAGTGGCCCTTGGCAAACTCGTCCGCATCCCGGGTGTCCACCAGCAGGATCGATTCCGGGTTCTGGTCTAAGATGGTCTGGAAACGTTCCAGGTCGATGGAACCCTCCACCGTGCCGGCCTTCACCCCTGCCATGCCGTCGGCCTTGCCGAATTTGGCTGTCCATTCCGGGTATCCCAGGGCGAACACGGACACATTCTTGTACCCCAGGACCTTGGCTCTGGCCACGCTGTGGTGGCTCAGCCGGCAGTCCAGGCCGCCGCAGTAGAAGATGATGGGGGTTTCCAGCAGCCGGGGCAGTTTGCCGGAAAACTCGTCGAACTGGGAGTCCGGGATGCTGACGGCCGTGGGAATATGGCCTTTTTCATACATGGGCCGCAACGGCCTTGAATCCACCACCAGGGTTTTGTTCTCAGCGATTTTTTCCGCCACATATTCAACAGACACCGAGGCATAGGCCCCGGGCCGGTCCATCCATTCGGGATATCCCTTGGCAAACACCTTGACGTTGGTGTAGCCCAGGGCTTCGGCTTTTTTTGCAGAATGGTGGCTCAGCTTGCATTCCACCCCGCCGCAGTAGAAGATCAGGAGGGCGGATTTGTCTGCGGGCAAAAGATCGGTCTTTTTGTCGAATTCCGTGTCCGGGATGCTCACGGCGCCCGGGATATGGCCTTTGATGTACATGGGTTTGTAGGGCCGGGAGTCGATGATCATGACGTTTTCGGCCATGGGCACCGACAGGTGGGCGGCCACAAAGTCCGCCTCCACAATGTCATGGTGCATCCAGGATTCATCGGCGGCAACAGTGACAGCCGATGCCAGCAGCATCAGGCCGGCTGCCAGAGCAGCGGTCATTTTTCTTAGGGCAGTGGTGTTCATGGGGTCTCCTGATCTCTTCACTGGGTTGTTGAACTTGAATACATCATCCGGCGGTGGGCAACCGCAGCAGATGTAGGGTTTTGTCTGACGACAGGTAATTGCAAACTGTGTGCCAGAAATTTTTTTTGGAGAAAAAATTTTTGTTTTTAAGGCGTCTGCGGCGGCCGGGGCGCCGGCAGGAAAAAAAATAACCTGCCGGCAATCCCGGGGTGTTGTCAAATCGTTAATTGTGTGTTAATTTTATTGTAAACATGTTAACCGGAGAGGATATGGAGATTGACAGGCACTGGCGGGAGATCATTGATTCGGTTCAGGACGGGATCATCCTGGTGGACGATCAGGGCAATTTTGTGGCGGCCAACCATTCGGCCCAGCTCATGACCGGGTATTCCGAGGATCAGCTCATCGGCAGGTCCTGCCGGCTGCTCAACTGCACCGGATGCGACATCAAGGGCACTGGAAAGGGGAAGGACTGGTGCCAGCTTTTTTCCCAGGGCCTGGTCAGAGACAAGAAATGCATGATCACCGACAGCCGCAGGCAAACCATCCCCATTGTCAAGACCGCCACGGTGCTGTACGATGACAGCGGCGCCATCATCGGGGCCGTGGAAACCCTCAAGGATATTTCCGAGAACATCAGCTACAAAAACGAGCTGGCCTCCATCCGGCGCATCTACCACATTGACGACGGGTTCCACGGCATCATCGGCCGAACCCCGGTGATGCAGAACCTGTTTGAGCATATCCAGGGGGTGGCGCCCCTGGACACGCCGGTGATCATCCTGGGAGAAAGCGGCACCGGCAAGGAGATGGTGGCCAAGGCCCTGCACGAGACCGGGAACCGGGCGGACAAGCCGTTCATCAAGGTCAACTGCGCGGCCCTGAGTGAAACCATCCTGGAAAGCGAGCTGTTCGGTCATGTGAAAGGGGCGTATACCGGGGCGGCAACAGACCGGATCGGCCGGTTCGAGGCGGCCCACCAGGGTACCCTGTTTCTGGACGAGATCGGCGACATCCCGCTGTCGGTTCAGGTCAAGCTGCTGCGGGTCTTAGAGGAGCAGATGATCCAGCGGGTGGGGGACAACCGGTCCATTCCCATTGACGTGCGCATCATCACCGCCACCAACCGGGACCTGGAGGCCATGATCCGCACCGGCGCGTTCCGGGAAGACCTGTATTTCCGCATCAACGTGTTCCCGGTGATCTGCCCGCCCCTGCGGCACCGGAAGGATGACATCACCCTGATCATCCAGCACTTTATCACCATTCTGGCGGAAAAGACCGGAAAGAACATCCTGGGGTTCACGCCCCAGGCCATGCGGCGGATGGTGGCCTATCCCTGGCCGGGCAACATCCGGGAGCTGCGCAATGCCGTGGAATACGCGTTTGTGCTGGCCAAGGGAAAGAGCATCGGCGAGGAGCACCTGCCGGAAAAGCTGCTGGACCCGGGGCCGGGGGCGGCAGGTCAGCAGGATCAGGACAGTGCGGACCCGGCGGCCCGGATGTCCCGTAAAGCCCCGGTGGGTCCAGGGACCGTGCCGGTGGGCCAGTCGGAAAAAGCCGCTTTGGTGGCGGCCCTTCACCGGGCCGACGGCAACCAGACCCGGGCGGCCCGGATCCTGGGGGTGTCCCGGGTCACGGTCTGGAAACGCATGAAAAAGCACGCCATCACCCTCAAATAATGGGGTCAGGCCTTTCATGCAAATTCGGGGTCAGGCCTTGTATTTTTGATGTTTCTACAAATTCGGGGTCAGGCCTTGCATTTTTGATGTTTCTAAGCCTC
>DATHSR010000008.1:0-1886 GCA_035464035.1 Desulfotignum sp.
GACATCAAACAGATCTATGACACCCATATCCGGGAAGCCCATGTGGACCCCCGGGGGCGGATCATGGACTCCCCCACAGGCAACAGCCTTCAGCTATACCTGATCCACACGGATCAGCAGGTGCAGGGCTATATTGTCCCCATCACCACCCGGGGACTGTGGGGAAAAATATACGGGTACCTGGCATTTGAACAGGACGGCCAGACCGTGGCCGGATTTTCCGTGTACAACCATTCAGAAACCCCGGGCCTGGGCGGAGAGATTGAAAGCAACTGGTTCCAGAACAATTTCAAGGGCAAAAAAATATTGAACGACCACAACCAGTTTGTATCCGTGGGCATTGCCAAGGGCCGGGCGGAAAATCTGCCTGAACACCTCCAGGACCATTATGTGGACGGTATTTCCGGTGCCACCCTCACCAGCAGATTCCTCAGCGAAGGGCTCGAGGAAACCCTGATGAGATATGAACCGGTTTCCATCATGTTCCGCCAGAAAAAAGGGACCCAAACCGATTTAGAAACACTGTTGGATGAATAAAGGACACTGTCATGCAAAAAGACCTTTTCCATTACAAGGAGATCCTCACCAAAGGCATCTGGACGGAAAACCCGGTGGCCTATCAGGTGCTGGGCATCTGCTCCGCTTTGGCGGTTACCGTCAAGATGTCCACCGCCGTGGTCATGAGCATTGCCCTGACACTGGTGGCGGGATTCTCCAGCCTGATCATCTCCTTCCTGCGGCGCTGGATACCCTCCAATATCCGCATTATCGTGGAACTGACGGTCATCGCCTCCCTGGTGATCATTACCGATCAGATCCTCAAGGCCTATATGTATGACATCTCCAAACAGCTGTCTATTTTTGTGGGTCTGATCATCACCAACTGCATCATCCTGGGCCGGGCAGAGGCGTTCGCCATGGCCAACAAGCCCATGGATTCCTTTGTGGACGGCATTGCCAACGGCCTGGGCTACAGCATGATCCTGCTGGCAGTGGCCTTTTTCCGGGAGCTGCTGGGATCCGGTACATTTTTCGGATTTTCCGTCATCCCCGGTTTCCTGTATGATATGGGATTTCAGGACATGGGACTCATGGTCCTGGCACCGGGCGCTTTCTTTCTCATCGGCCTGCTGGTCTGGCTCAAAAACAGCCTGCCCGGCATATCCCACGAAAAAAAATAAGGAGCGGTCATGGGCGATCTGCTGAGTCTGTTTATCAATTCCGTTTTCATCGGCAATATCCTGCTGGCCTATTTTTTGGGCATGTGTTCGTTCATCGCGGTATCCAAAACCATTGAAACCGCCACCGGGCTCGGATTTGCCGTCATATTCGTGCTCACGGTGACCAGCCCGGTGAACTGGCTGATTTACCATGGGCTTCTGGCACCCGGTGCCCTGGCCTGGGCCGGATATCCGGAACTGGATCTGAGCTTTTTACAATTCATCACCTTTATTGCCGTGATCGCAGCCATGGTTCAGGCGGTCGAAATGGTCATTGACCGGTATTCACCGCTGCTGTATGCCACTTTAGGGGTGTTTCTGCCCCTGATTGCCGTCAACTGCGCCATTTTAGGGACCTCTCTTTTCATGGTGGAAAGAAACCTCACATTCATTGAATCGGTGGTGTTCGGGGCAGGGTCGGGCACGGGATGGATGCTGGCCATCGTGTCCATGGCCGCCATCCGCAAAAAAGTGCGGTATGCGGATGTGCCCAAAGGCCTGGACGGATTCGGTTTCATCATGATCATTGCCGGGCTCATGGCCATGACCTTCATGATGTTTTCTGGAATCACCCTCTAGCATATCAAGGAGCATGCAGTGATTTATCTTATCAGTCTGTTGATATTTTCCGGCGTGATCATTGTCCTTGTGTTTGTGCTGCTGTTT
>DATHSR010000009.1:0-5520 GCA_035464035.1 Desulfotignum sp.
CTCCAGGAGATCATGGCTGAATTTGAACTGGGTTTAGGCAAGCTTGCCCAGCCCCTGCGGGTGGCGATCACCGGCACCACGGTGAGCCCGGGAATTTTCGAGATGCTGCTGGCACTGGGAAAGGGCCGGACGGTTCAGCGCATCCGGCAGGCGGTATCTCTCATAGATTCTCAGTGTTGATCGGATCCATACAGCAGCCCGGTATACCCCACAAAGGAATCAGACCGGGTTTTGTCAAAACTGGTGGCGTAATCCAGAACCTGTGCCCGGGTTGCGCCCATTTTTTTCGCTGCCGCCGCAGTGGCGGCGGCAGCCCCGGGGCAGCACATGTTGTGGTGGTCCAGGCCCTGGGCGATGATGGCTGCGTCATCGAGTGATGTCATGGCATCGATGGCTGCCGCATCATTGGTGTTCTTTACCCAGTCCACCGCCTTGGGTCCCACTCCGGCCGGTGTCAGCCCGAAATCCGGCCCGTAATGGGTCATGTCGGTGGATCCGATCACCCGGATATTTTTTTTCAGTGTATGGGCCGACTCCACCGCCATGACTCCGATGATGGGGGCAAAAAAGGACGGGGCCACCCCGCAGACCATGATCTGGGCATCGGGAAAAAAATATTTGATAAACGGGTATTGCAGTTCCAGGGTGTTTTCATCCACAAATTTTGCCGGAGACCGCCGGCGGATGCTGATATTGTCCGCCAGTACCGCCACCAGGTCGGCATCCACCGCAATGTCCCCCAGGGGGGTTTCTATAAGCCCCTGGGTCATGACAAAGGGTTCGGACTGCCGGTGCATGTGGCCGCCGAACAGCACAATGGTGTCCACCGGCCGGGATTCGGACGGCACCAGGCTGGCAATGGTGCGGCAGGCAATGCTGCCGGAATAGGCCCACCCGGCATGGGGAACAATGGCAGCTCCAAACCGTCCCCTGGCCGGACCGGTCTTTTCCGTCAGAAACTGTTGAATGGCGGTCTTGCAGTCATCTGCCGACGCCGGATACCAGGTGCCGGCAAATGCGGTTCGTTTTTTCTCCATGAAACCTCCAAGCTTGGGACAAGCTTGGGGTCAGGCCTTGCTTTTTTGACATTTTGTTCAAAACGTCAAAAAAGCAAGGCCTGACCCCGGCTTTAAAGTTGCTGTTTGAGCCATGTCAGCCAGGGATCGAATCCCTGTCCGGTTTTGGCGGACAGTTCAAACACCGGCATCCCCGGGTGGACTTTCTTCATGTTCTCCACCGCCAGGGCCGCATCAAACTCCAGATAGGGCAACAGATCCGTCTTGTTTAAAATCGCGGCATCCGCCACCTGAAACATGAGTGGGTATTTCAACGGCTTGTCCTCTCCTTCGGTGACACTGAGCACCACCACCCTGGCGTTTTCACCGATATCAAACTCCGCCGGACACACCAGATTGCCGATGTTTTCCACAATCAGCAGATCCAGATCATCACATCCCAGGCGCTTTGCCGCCGCATCGATCAACGGGGCGGACAGGTGGCAGTCCCCCCCGAACCGGTCGGTATTGATCTGGGTGACCCTGACCCCGGTCACTGCCAGGCGGTCGGCATCACGGGTGGTGCAGATATCACCCACAATCACCCCCACCCGGATATCGGGCATCAGGCAGGTCAGGGTCCGGCACAGGATTTCGGTCTTGCCCGAGCCCGGCGAGGACATCATGTTCAGGACGAAAACTTTTTTGTCTTTGAAAAAACTGCGGTTTTTCTCCGCCTCGGTGCGGTTTTTCTCCAGCACCTGTTTCCGAATGATGATTTCCATCTCTTTTTTTTACGCCTTTCACTGTTATAAGATCAGTTTACCTGGTTTGGCGCATGCGGTCAACCGGACAGGTTTCTGCCGGATGCGACACCCTTTCATTCCAGCAGATCCAAAGACACAATCTCGATTTCCCGGCCGGAAAGCAGCTCAATTTTTCCCGGATCACAAACCGGGCACTGGAAAACCGGCGTGTCCAGTTCCCATTCCCTGCCGCAGGCAATGCAGCGGATCCGCACCGGCACAGCTTCAATATTCAACCGGGCCTTTTCCAGTGGGGTGTCCCTGGTGATGATTTCAAAGCAGAAGGTCAGGCTGTCGGGCACCACAGCGGCCAGTTTTCCTATTTTCAGATTCACGGATGCCACCCGGGGTGGGGCCAGGTTCCTGGGCAGCGCTTCCAGGGCGATCCGGACCAGTTCCTGGGCGATTCCCATTTCGTGCATGCGGTCAGACTCCTTGTTTGTCAGGCACCCTGTGCCCGGTTTTCATGAAACTGGCGCCTGAAACCCTCAAACCGGTCATCTCGGATGGCCTGGCGTATGGTTGCCATCAGATCCAGATAATAATACAGGTTGTGGATGGTGTTCAGCCGGTAGGCCAAAAGCTCCCTGGATTTGTAAAGATGGTGCAGATAGGCCCGGGAATAGTTCTGACAGGTATAACACCCGCAGGTTTCATCCACCGGATGGGTGTCAAATTTGAACCGGGCATTGGGAATGTTTACGTCTCCTCTGGAAGTGAACAGCTTTCCGTTTCTGGCATTGCGGGACGGCATGACGCAGTCGAACATGTCACATCCCATCCCGGTCAGCTCCACCAGGTTTTCCGGCGTCCCCACCCCCATGATATACCGGGGTTTGGTTTCAGGCAGCAGCGGCAGGGTATGGTCTGCCATCTCATACATCAGGTCCGTGGGCTCTCCAACGGACAGGCCGCCGATGGCAAACCCTGAAAAATCGATCTGCATCAGCTGGTGTGCGGAACGGGTCCGCAGGTCCCTGAACATCCCCCCCTGGACAATCCCGAACAGATTGTTGGGCGCCCCCTGTTCCTGCCAGTAATCATAGCCTTTTTGAGCCCAGGCCGTGGTTTTTTCCAAGGCGGTTTCAGCCTGTTCAAAGGGGGCGGGATATCCCATGCACCAGTCCAACGACATCATGATGTCTGATCCCAAAATGGTCTGAATTTCCACCGCTTTTTCAGGGGAAAAAAAATGCCGGGACCCGTCGATGTGGGACTGGAACGCCACCCCGTCATCCGTGAATTTTGCCAGTTTCGCCAGAGAGAAAAACTGGAACCCGCCGGAATCGGTGAGCATGGGCCGGGGCCACCGGATAAACGCATGGAGCCCCCCCAGATGCGCGATCACCTCACACCCGGGGCGCAGATACAGATGGTAGGTGTTGCCTAAAATGATCTGGGCCCCGCAGTGATCCAGATCCTCTGCGGTCAGGGCTTTCACCGACCCGGCCGTGCCCACGGGCATGAAGATGGGGGTGTTGATCCGGCCCCGGGGGGTCTCGATGACCCCCAGCCGGGCCCGGTTTTGATGTGACTTTTTGATCAGGGAAAATTTCAAGAACAGCACTCCTGTGTGTTATTCAATGAGCATGGCATCCCCGTAGCTGAAAAACCGGTAACCGTGGGTCACTGCGGTTTCATAGGCCTGGAGCATTCTTTTCCGGTCATAAAAAGCGGACACCAGCATGAGCAGGGTTGATTTGGGCAGATGAAAATTGGTGATCATGGCATCCACGCACCGAAAGCGGAATCCCGGATAAATATACAGATCGCACCGACCGCTGCCCGGCGCCACCCGTCCCTGGTCATCGGCTGCAAATTCCAGGGTCCGCACCGATGTGGTGCCCACCGCCACCACCCGCCGGCCCTGATTTTTGGCATGATTGAATTTTTTTGCCGCATCCGGAGACAGGCAGAAATATTCGGAATGGATCTGATGCGCTCTGATATCCTCCACCCGCACCGGCACAAAGGTGCCGTATCCCACGTGCAGCGTGATCCGGGCCGTGTCTATGCCTTTTTGCGAAAGGATTGCCATCAGGTCTTGTGTAAAATGCAGCCCGGCCGTGGGCGCGGCCACAGCCCCGTCATTTTCAGCATACACGGTCTGGTAGTCTTCTTGGTCCTGTTCATACCGGTCCCTGTCCGATCGTTTGATATAAGGGGGCAGGGGCAGACTGCCACAGGTTCTGACAAACTCAGGAAACTGATCCCCCCCTGAAAACCGGATCTCACAGATGCCGCCTTCAACGGACTGAACAAGGCCGCAGATCTGGTCGGTAAACTCAATCCTGCTGCCTGTTCTGGGCATTCTGGATGCCTTGATCAGACACTGGCACTGGAACGCGCCGGTCTGTTCGAGCTGGTGCAGACCCTTTGCATAGTCGATGAGCAGCACCTCCACCCGGCCGCCGGTGTCTTTTTTTCCAAGCAGCCGGGCCGGAATCACCCGGGTGTCGTTCACCACCAGAAGATCCCCTTTGCGCAGCAGATCGGGCAGCCCATGAAACCGGTGATGGGAAACGGCGGCAATATCCCTTTGAATGCGCATCAGCCGAGACGCATTGCGGGCTGCACAGGGCGCCTGGGCAATGAGATCTTCGGGCAGCTGATAATCGTAATCAGACAACCGGTACATCAGGCTGCCTTCATGGCTGCATACACAACGCCCAAACCGGCCATCATCAGCACAAACCCGAACCGCCGCAGACTGGTACTGTCCTGACCGGCAATGACCTGAACCATTTTTTTCATCCCCTTAGGAAAGGCAAAATAGGGCAACCCCTCCACAAACATTACCATGCCCATGACACACAAAAAAAATCTCATGATGTCTGTTTCCTGTTACCGATATCTTGACGTTTTTTTAAATTGTGTCTGTATATCATTTAATTTGCAAAAATTCATTACCCAATTTATCAGAAATCAGAGGAAACCGATGGGACGGCAAAAAGAGTCACACATAAAATTTATTGATAATTCACCCCATCAAGGTTATATAAACGGATTGTTGTCAATGACTTGAAATGAAACATACACAAGGGGAAAATCATCCTATGCAGTTTGAACCGGTTATCGGCCTGGAGGTTCACGCCCAGCTCAAAACCGACACCAAAATATTTTGTGCCTGTTCCACCGCCTTTGGCAGCGAGCCCAACGCCAACACCTGCCCGGTATGTACCGGCATGCCCGGCGTGCTGCCGGTGCTGAACAAAAAAGCGGTGACCTTTGCCATCCGGGCAGCCCTGGCCACCGGGTGCACCATTGCCCGAGAAAGCCGGTTTGACCGGAAAAACTATTTCTATCCGGACCTGCCCAAGGGATACCAGATTTCCCAGTACGCCGCCCCCATTGCCGAGCACGGCTGTCTGACCATTGAAAACGGAACCAATGTCAAACCCGTCGGCATCACCCGGATTCACATGGAAGAGGACGCCGGCAAGCTGATTCATGACCCGGTGCGGGGAAAAAGCCTGGTGGACCTGAACCGCACCGGCATTCCGCTCATAGAGATCGTCAGCGAGCCGGATCTGCGCACCCCGGCCGAAGCCGGGGCCTATCTGCGGAAACTGCACACCATTCTCAAGTATATCGATGTGTGCGACGGCAACATGGAACAGGGCAGCTTCCGGTGTGATGCCAACATATCGCTTCGACCCAGAGGACAGGCCGCCTTCGGCACACGGACTGAACTGAAAAACCTCAATTCATTCCGGCAT
>DATHSR010000010.1:0-2315 GCA_035464035.1 Desulfotignum sp.
GCCTGAAATCGGAAAACGTCTTCACCGGTTTCATGCTGCTGTTTTTATCCACCATGACCATGGTGACCCTGTCAGATCATATCATGGTGCTGTGGATCGCAATTGAAGCCACCACCCTGGCCAGTGCACCACTGATCTATACCCACCGGTCCGGCGCCTCCCTGGAAGCCACCTGGAAATATGTGCTCATCTGTTCGGTGGGCATTGCCATGGCCCTTCTGGGATCCTTGTTTCTTACGCTGTCCATGGAACTGGGGGCGGTGACCACGGCCATGTCCTTTTCCGCCCTGACTCCGGTGGCCGGTCAGCTGGATCCGGCATGGCTCAAAGCGGGCTTTATCTTTATCGTGGTGGGGTACGGCACCAAGATGGGCCTTGCCCCCATGCACACCTGGCTGCCCGATGCCCACAGCGAAGCCCCGAGCCCGGCATCAGCCCTGCTGTCCGGCGTGCTTTTGAACTGCGCGTACTTAGGCATTTTCAAGACCAACAAGATCATGGTGGCTGCCGGGTTGAGTGATTTTTCCGGTACCATTCTGATCGTGTTCGGTCTGCTGTCCATAGTGGCGGCAGCTACCTATATTCTCAAACAGACCGAATACAAGCGCATGCTGGCTTATTCAAGCATCGAAAACATGGGGATTATCGCTCTGGGTACCGGCATCGGGGGACTCGGTGTTTACGGGGCCGTGATCTGCATGATTCACCACAGCCTGATCAAATCCTCCTTGTTTCTGTCCTCGGGCAACATCCTGATGGGCTACAAGGACCGGCTCATTGCCAACACCGGGCAGATGGCAAAAAAGATGCCCAAAACCTTTGTGGCGTTTTTCGCCGGGTTTTCCGGCATCTCCGGATTTCCGCCTTTCGGGATTTTCATCGGGGAGCTGTTCATCATCATGGCAGCCTTTAAAACCGGCCACTATCTGGCCGCTGTCATCTTCATCTTCAGCCTGTGCGTGATCTTTGCCGGATTTGCAAAACAGGTCATGGCCATCTGCTTTGACACACCGGCAGAAGCCGGCACCGGACCGGCAGTGGATGGGAAAGATATCTTGTTCAAGGAAACCCCCGGCATGGTATGGCCTCAGTATGTGCTGCTGCTGACATCCCTGATTCTGTGCTTTTTTATTCCGGATGCCCTGTATCAGACCATTGTAGATGCGGTGCATGCCATTGGTGGAGGACTGCAATGAAGGCGTTTATACCCATTCCCAACGGCGGGCGGATTCTGCGGGCCGATATTCCCCATCTGACCTTCGACGTTTTCCGCAGCCAGGCCCTGGACATCGTGAAAAATGGCGGCAACGTGGTGCAGTTTTTCGCCTATGAAGACCAGGGGCAGCTGAAGTTTCTGGCGGTGCTGCGAACCGATGAACTGTTGGTAGCCGGATGTGATGCGCCGGACACCTGGCCGTCATTGACCTGTGAGTGTGAACCGTTTCACCTGTTTGAAAGGGAGATGGCCGAGCAGTATGGCATCTGTCCGGAAGGCCATCCCTGGTTCAAGATGGTTCGGTATCACAAAAATTTCAGGGGCAAGGCAGATCTGTTCGGCAATGAATACACACAGGACATTCCAGGCAACTATGATTACTATCAGGTGAAAGGGGATGACATCCATGAAGTGGCCGTCGGGCCGGTACATGCCGGCGTCATCGAGCCCGGGCACTTTAGGTTTAACTGCATCGGCGAACGGGTCCTGCACCTGGAGATCCAGCTGGGATATCAGCACCGGGGGGTGGAAACCCTGCTGCAGCAGGTTGTCCCGAAACGCCTGCCTGTTCTGGTGGAAAACATTGCCGGGGATACCACCATCGGACACGGGCTGTGCATGGCCCAGGCCGTGGAGGCCCTGGCGGGTCTTTCCGTGGATGACGGGGGCAAAATCATCCGCACCATTGCCCTGGAACTGGAAAGGCTGGCCAACCATATCGGGGATCTGGGGGCGTTGTGCATGGATGTGGCGTTTCTGCCGCCGGCCAATTATTTTGGCCGGATCCGGGGGGATTTTCTAAATTTGTCTCTGCTGTTGTGCGGGAACCGGTTCGGCAAGGGCCTGGTGCGGCCCGGCGGGGTGCGGTTCGACCTGAAAGATCCGGTGCGAAAGACCCTGGATGACAGGATAAAGGAGCTCAAACCCCAGGTGGAACATATACTGGACCTGATATTCAGTACGTCCACGGTGCGTGCCCGGTTTGAGGGATGTGGAAGGGTGAGTACCCAAGATGCGTCCCACCTGGGCCTGGTGGGGCCGGCCGGCCGGGCCAGCGGCCTGGCCTATGATGTGCGGCGCTGGTTTCCCAATGAATATT
>DATHSR010000011.1:0-1867 GCA_035464035.1 Desulfotignum sp.
ATCACCGTGCACCGGTCCGTGACCAGACAGGTGTCTTCAATAAAGGTGGAGTCGGGAAACGCGTCATCGGCGTCCAGCACCGTGACGGTAAGGCCGCAGGATTCCAGGGCCCGGATGTACTGGTCGTGCTGGGCGCATGCCAGCGCATAATCCGGGGGCCCTAAGCCGGATTGGGTGATGCCGTTGACCATATTTGGGCAGGGCCGTTTGACCATGGCGGATGTGAACATGACACAGGTTCCTTTACAGATGCTTTCCGGCGGGCCGGGTGGTCAGCCAGACACCGGAAACCACCAGCAGGGCCCCGGCCGCCAGGGCCGGGGTCAAGGGTTCGTCGAGGATCAGGTATGACAGCACCACGGCACTGACCGGGACAAAGTTGATGAAAATACCGGCCCGGGTGGGCCCGATCTTCTGGATGCCTTGATAATACCAGAAAAACCCCAGCACGGTACCGAAAAATCCCAGGTAGAACAACGCCCCCCAGTTCCGGAGGGTATAGCCGGGCAGGGCCTGGAACAGGCCGTCGGCCACTGCCGGGAAAAACAGCATCCCGGTGCCGGCCACCGCGGCATAGCAGACCGCGGCCACCGGAGACAGGGACCGCATCATGGGTTTTCCCAGCAGGGAATAGGAGACCCAGGAGAGCACACACCCCAGTATGGCCAGTTCGCCGGCCCCGATCCCGGTGTGGAACAGGTCAACCGGGTGGCCGTTGGAGATCACCGTCATGGCGCCGGTCACCGACAGCGCCAGGCCGGCGGCCTTGCCCCAGGTCAACGCTTCTTTGAACAGCAGCGCGGAGAACACGCTGATGAAAATGGGGTTGGTGGCGATGATCAGGGAGGCCCGGTTGGCGTTGATCAGGGTCAGGCCGAAAAAAAAGAACAGGTTGTAGGCAAAGATGCCGGTGAGACCCGACAAGAGAATCCAGATGATCTGGTTGCCCCGGACCCGGGGCAGCCGGCCCTCTGAGGCCCGGGTGAACAAAAGGAGAAAAAAAGAGGCGATGGCAAAGCGCAGGAATGCGGCGCAGGCCGGAGAAACCTCTCCGGCCAGCTGTTTTCCGGCAATAAAGGTGCCGCCCCAGAAAAAAGCGGTCAGAAAGAGTTTGACAAAGGTCACGTGAAACTCCGTATTTTGGGTGTCTCAGAATGCAAAGGTTGTAGTTGTACAGACTTGCGCCCAAAAGTCAAGGACAAGTTCCGCACCGGCCAGGGCAGGTCGCCTTTCTGAGACGCCTGCGGGGGCCGGACCTGTGCCGGGGCGGATTCGTATGTCAAAAGCCTGTGCCGGCCTGGAGCGGCGGGTCAAGAGATCCATCACTGCAGGTACCGGTGGGTCAAAAGACCCGTGCCGGGGGGCGGCAGTGGGTCTCACCCTCTGCCGGGTTTGCACAGGCTGTAGGGCATGCTGCGCTGAACGGTGAAAACTGCGGGCAGGTATGTCCTCAAACAGTTCAACGTTCTTAACGCTTTGCATGCCCGACACCCTGTAGCAAACCCGGCAGAATGGGATTCGACCCACTGCCGCCCCCCGGCACTAGCGGTTTGTGGGAGAGTGAACGCGGATGCCATTCCGGACCCGGGTTCGCCTGCACTGTGAAAAATTTGAATGTTGGAACAAAATCGGGGATCTTATGTACAGTGGAGCCCCTGGTGGGGGTACCTGGCTGCCGGACTGTCGGAGACTTCGTATCCCAGGCCGGCAGCCAGGCACCCCCACCCGGGGCGGCATGCTGCCGGCCTGTCTGCGGCATCCTGTAAATTTAAGGCCTGCAGGAAAGGCCTTCACAAAAAATATTTTCATGCCGCTTTACATGCCATTACCCTGACATCAGACCACAAAGCGAACCCACTCATGGCCC
>DATHSR010000012.1:0-5437 GCA_035464035.1 Desulfotignum sp.
TCGCCAAAGGAAAAATGGTCCGGCACCCGGCCGATCTGCCAGGGGGCGCATTTGGGCTCAAACAGCCCGATCATCAGGCCCCCGACCTCTTCTCTGTAATACCCGTAACAGGAGGGGTCTTCCAGCACCGGCATCTGTTCGGGCATATCGTCCAGTTCCTCGGTGATCAGGTAGTAATGTTCGGCCGCCTGGCAGGGGATGGTGATGCCGTCCACCGCCCCGATCTGCCGGGCCCACATGCCGGCACAGTTGACCACCACATCGGCCTGAATGCTGCCCAAAGCCGTCTTCACACCGGCCACCGCCCCGTTCTTTTTGAGCAGACCGGTCACCGGCACTTTTTCAATGATCCTCACCCCGGTGTTCCGGGCCCCTTTTGCCAGGGACATGGTGGCATCCACCGGGTTGACCCGGCCGTCCGCCTTGACATGGAACCCGGCCAGAAGATCCTCCACCCGGGCCAGGGGAAACAGGTTCTGGATCTCCTGGGGGGATATCTCATGCACATCCACCCCGCAGTAGCGGTTGAAGGCCGCCACTCTCCGGTATTCCTCCAGGCGGTCCGCATCTGCCGCCGCCTCGATGAACCCCACCGGGGTAAACCCGGTGGCCAGACCGGTCTCCGCTTCCAACCGCATGTAAAGATCCCGTCCGTAAATGCGCATCTTTGTAGCGGTTTCAGACAGAGATCCAAAGGTCACCATCAATCCGGCCGCATGCCAGGTGGTGCCGCAGGTCAGTTCATCTCTTTCCAGCAGCACCACATCTTTACACCCCATCTGTCCCAGGTGATAGGCGATACTGCACCCGATAATGCCGCCGCCGATGATCACCACGCGGGCATGTCCGGGGATCTCCACCGCTCCTTTTTCCATATTGCGATCCTTTGTTCCGGCACCTGAATTTGCCGGTCATATTTTTATTGCGTTGTTCCTGCACAGCTGGTATTTATTATCTCCTTTGAACCGGTAGATCAAGCATGAAAACAACACGCCGCACCGGTCACTTGCTTGACAGTTGCCGTGTTCAAGGTGGTGGGGCGACTGCCTGCGGACCAACCGAACCCGGCGTTACGGTACTGACATAAGGAACCGACATCAACATGCTTGCAATTATCGGCGGCACCGGATTTTACCAGATTGAAGGACTGGAGATCACAGCGGTGCTGGACATGGACACCCCTTTTGGAAAACCGTCTGCACCGGTTGTTCAGGCGGCATACCAGCAAAAAAAAATTCTGTTTCTGCCCCGGCATGGCGCCAGCCATGAATGGCTGCCCCATGAGATCAACTACCGGGCCAACATCTTTGCACTGAAAAAACTGGGTGCCACCCGGATCATCAGTGTTTCTGCCACCGGCAGCCTCAAGGAAGACATCCATCCGGGCGAACTGGTGATTCCGTCCCAGTATTTTGACTGGACAAGAGGCCGGCGCCAGGCCAGCTTTTTCGGAAACGGCCTGGCCGCCCACATATCAACCGCAGAGCCGGTATGCAGCAGTCTGACCCGATGGATTGCCGACCATGCCGGGGAAATGGACCTGCCGCTGCATACCGGCAGAACCTATGCCTGTGTGGAAGGTCCCCGCCTGGGCACCAAGGCCGAAAGTCAGTTTCTGCGACTGGCCGGATGCGACCTGGTGGGCATGACCAATGTACCGGAAGCGTTTCTGGCAAAAGAAGCCCAGCTCTGCTATGCCGCCATCTGCATCATCACGGACTATGACTGCTGGAAGGATGACCCCTCCCACCATGCCAGCCTGGCATCGGTGCTGGCCCTTTACAGCAAGAGCATCCAGAAGGCCCAGGCACTGCTGCGGTCTTTGATGGCATCTGAACTGCCTTCTGCGGATCCGGCATGCCGGATGTCCCTGAAGGACGCGGTGATCACCCAGGATGCCCAGGTGCCGGAACCCTTGAAGGAAATACTGGCAGTCCTGCGAAAATAATGCAGGAAAAGACCGGATCACCGGTTTTTGAGGTCCGGAAACACAAAGGGGGGGCGTCTTTTTTTTCTGCGTATCCAGTTCAAGGAGCCCTGGATGGTTTTCAGGCGGATCAGGTGCAGGATCACTTTTTTTTTCCCGGGAAAATCCATGACCGCCAGCCCTAGAAACATTGTCAGCAGGCCCTGGCCGGGCACCACCAGCATCACGATTCCAAGGAAAATCAGAACCATGCCTGCCAGGTTCTTGACCACTCGTACATTCCGGTTCAGCAGTTTCGGGGGTTTTCCCGGACCGGCAATTGCCATGAAATAATCGGAGGGCAGCCAGGCCACCAGCCGAGACACCGCCACAATGCCCAATACAACCCCGGCCGCTGAAACAGCTGTCACCAGCCCAACAAGATTCTGGTACTGGACAGCCAGATCCCAAATCCTGTTCATTGGCAAATCGTTTCCATCAGATCACAGCGAGAACGGTGTCAGTTGATGGGGATGGCCGGCATCTCGGCCATGGCCTGGTAATCGGTGAGATCACACCGGATAGGGGTGATGGACAGATAGTTCTGGGCAATGGCATGGACATCGGTATCCGGGCTCCCGGATACCGGATCCTGGGTCCCATACCAGTAGTAGCAGCGTTCTTTGGGATCTTTTCTTTTTTCAAAATACCGGGACAGGTTGTCAAAGGCCTGGCAGGTGATTTTCACTCCCCGGATGTCTGAAAAAGCGACATCCGGGGCATTGATATTCAGGAAGGTCCCCGGCGGCAGCCCGTGTTTATGGATGGTTCCGGTCAAATTTGATATGAACCGGGACAGATCGTCATACGCCATGGACCGGCCGGCTTTTATGGAAACCGCCAGGCTCAGGATGCCGTTGAGCGCCCCTTCCCTGGCGGCGGCAACAGTGCCGGAATAATTGATGTCAATCCCGATATTGGAGCCGGGATTGATACCTGAAATCAAAAGATCCGGAGGAGTTTCCACACACTCGGCCAGTCCCAGCTTGACGCAGTCCGCCGGGGTGCCGTCCACGGCATAGGCCCGGCCCCTGTCCCAGCCCGGCACCGGATGGATGCGCATGGGATGATGCAGGGTGATGCCGTGGCTGACTGCACTTTTCTCCCGGTCCGGGGCCACCACCACCACGGCATGGTCCCGGCTCAGCGCCCGGTAAAGGGCCTGGATGCCCGGGGCTTGGTATCCGTCATCAGTGGTAAGAAAAATATTCATATGCCGGGATTACGGATTTTCCGGTAATAGGAATCCGCCTGGTAAACCGCGGCCAGCGGGTTGAGCCCGGTGACCCGGTCCTTGACCGCCAGCACTGTGGTGGGAACCTGTGCGAACCTGAAAAACAGCGAATCATGACCCACGCACAGGCCCAGCAGGACATTGAAATCCACCTGTTCGGCGTTCAGGATCTCTGCCTGGAATATGGGGTTGCACATGGATTCATCGGTCCCCTTGTAAATTTTATCCGCATCGGTGATGCCGATCAACGCCTTGGAGGTCCGTCCCGCCTTGCAGCAGACTGAAACCACGTCAAACCCATGGGCCTGAAAAATTTCACCCACGGTTTTGGCCTCGGCCGACAGTCCCAGGCAGAAGGCCAGGCCGATGCGCTGGTATCCCATTCTCCGGGCAAATTCACAGGTTTCCACGATCCGGGTCTTGCAGGGCTGCATTACATAGGGCTGCTGGTCCCGGTTGGCATAGCAGGCCGCTTCCTGGGCCGACGCCGCATGGGCGAATTTTTGGACATCATCTTTCTGATACGCCTGATTGGCTGTTTCCAGAACCGGTTTACCGGTCACCGTGGGGCATCCTTTATGGGCGGTTCCCTTTTCGGTAAAGCAGATTTTTTCCCCTACCGGGCTGTCGCATGCCGCACATGAGGGGGGGATATGTTTGTGATGATCCGTCATCTGTTCCTCCTGTTTGAATAACACACATTACCACACATCCGGAAAAAATGAACCCCGCTGCCCGGCAGGCCTTTCACGGCAGGTTTCCGAAGGGTTTCAAGCTTTCTGGCACGCCCGGAGGGATTCGAACCCCCGACCTGTGGATTCGAAGTCCAGCGCTCTATCCAGCTGAGCTACGGGCGCACAGGGTAAAGAAAATAAAGGTGATGTCACGATAACACAGCCACGCGGATTTTGCAATATATGCCCGCCAGGACAATCACCCACGCCTCACCTGATAGGTGCCGTCCAGCCGCTGCCACATGGCGGCAAGCCTCCGGTCCAGGTCCGCCACAGCCCGGTCATACTCTTTCCGGGTCATCTCCCCTTTTTCATGCATTTTCCGGATCAGATACAGTTCATTTTCATACCATTTGTCCGGGTCAAAATTGTACGTCATATGGGCACAGCCGCTTTAAGATTTTGTGGTTCTGTTCCTGGCTTTCCGGTTGACCTGACCGGTGGCTATATCATGCCCGAACAGGATTGACAATGGTTCAGATTGCCTTTAGGATCATCAGAAGAAAAGGATTTCCGCATGCCAGAAAAAAAACACAGGCGCGTTGCCGGGTGGATATTCCGAAACGGTATAAAACTGATTCTGCTTCTGATCTGCCTGTCCCTGTTCCAGGTGGGGGTGCTCAGATACATCAACCCACCGTTCACCATCAACATGGTCTGGGAGAAGCTGCGCCATGAACTGTTTGGGTCTCCCTATGTGGTGCCCGCCTATGAATGGCAGGACCTTTCCGCCATCTCTCCCCATTTGAGGCGGGCGGTGATGGCCGCAGAAGACCAGCGGTTTCTGACCCATCGCGGGTTTGATTTTGAAGAGATAAAAATCGTTCTGAACAATGTCCGGGAAGGAAAGCCCGGCAGGGGCGCCAGCACCATCACCATGCAGGCGGCCCGGTCCGTGTTCCTGCCGTCCACCCGCAATCCCTTGAGGAAAGCGGCGGAGGCATGGTACACCGTTCTTATGGAACTGGTGTGGGACAAACCCCGGATTCTGGAAATCTACCTGAACACCGTGGACTGGGGCACGGGCATTGTGGGTGCCCAGGCAGCGGCCCGCCTTTACTTTGAAACCGACGCCGCAGGCCTGACCCGGCAACAGGCTGCCATGATGGCGGCCGTCCTGCCCAGCCCTCACCGGTGGTCGCCCAGGGACCCCACCCCTTTTCTGAAAAAAAGACAGCAGTGGATTCTTAAGGCCATGCCTGCCATGCCCCTGTTATAGGATGGCACCCCGTCAGAGAAGGCTTGGATATCACAGGTACGCCAGACCGGTGAATTAAAGAAAATGATGCAGCAAGGAAAATAATGGGGTGAGTGACGGGACTTGAACCCGCGGCCACCAGGGCCACAACCTGGTGCTCTACCAACTGAGCTACACCCACCATGATGTGAAGCTCATTTTATTAACAAAAACGCCTGCCATTTGCAATACTTTTTTGTTACGATAATATAATCGCGCAGCACCCCGCGTCAAACTTATCATTGACCCCCCTTGCCATTTTTGAT
>DATHSR010000013.1:0-1636 GCA_035464035.1 Desulfotignum sp.
GCCCCGCTGATCGGGGCCACCGGCGCCTTCGGGGTGTATGTGGCCCTGGTTCACAAAGACAGCCGGGCAGAAGACGACCTCTGGCTGTCAACCCAGTGCGAACGCCTCCGCCTTGCCCGCCCCACCGCCGCCAACCTGTGCTGGGGGGTGGACCGGGTCAGGGCGGCGGTCCTGAAACAGACCACCCGAAAAGCCCGGGTCAGGGCCGCTCTGGACGAAGCGTTGACCATCATGGAAGAGGAAGCGGAGAACTGCAGAAAAATCGGAGAACACGGCCTGGAACTGATCCGGGAAATCCATGAAAAAAAAGCCGGGCAGGTGGTGAACATCCTCACCCACTGCAATGCCGGGTGGCTGGCCTGCATCGAATACGGCACGGCCACCGCTCCCATTTACCTGGCCTTTGATGCCGGCATCGATGTCCATGTCTGGGTGGATGAAACCCGGCCCCTGAACCAGGGCGCCCGCCTCACCACCTGGGAGCTGGGAAAACACGGCATCCCCCATACCCTCATCACGGACAATGCCGGGGGACATCTGATGCAGCGCGGCCAGGTGGACCTGGTGATCGTGGGTACGGACCGCACCACCCGGTCCGGGGATGTGGCCAACAAGATCGGCACCTATCTCAAGGCCCTGGCAGCCCGGGACAATGACATCCCCTTTTATGTGGCCCTGCCCGCCTCCACCTTTGACTGGACCCTCACCGACGGCATCAGAGACATTCCCATTGAAGAACGGGGGCCGGATGAGATCCGGTATGTCCAGGGCCGGGCCGGAAAAGAAAACACCCGGGTGCTGATCTGTCCGGAGAACTGCCCGTCGGCCAACCCGGCCTTTGATGTAACCCCGGCCCGGCTGGTGACCGGATTCATCACGGAAAGAGGGGTGTGCGATGCCTCGGAAAAAGCCATCAAGGCGCTGTTTGCCGACAAATTTTTGACAGAATGAATCCGCAAAGTGCCCCAACATGCCTGAATGGAAAAAACGAACCCTCTTTCCGGCATGACCGGGCACCTGCCGAACATGTGAACCGTCAACACTTTGGAACCCCATGATAACCGATATAGAAAAAAAAGTGATCGCCCTTCTCCAGACCGATATTCCGGTGGTCCAAAGACCGTTTCTGGAAATGGCCCGGCAGATCGGAATCACTGAGGAACAATTTCTGGAAATACTGGCCGACCTGAACGACCGGGGCATGATCCGCCGGTTCGGGGCCACATTGAAACACCAGAAATCCGGATTCAAGGCCAATGCCATGGTGGCCTGGAAAGTGGATGAACGCCGGGTGGCGCAGGTGGGCACCACCATGGCCGGGTTTGACGAAATCACCCACTGCTACCGCCGAAACCCGGCCCCGGGCTGGGATTACAACCTGTATACCATGGTCCATGCCGCAGATGAAGACCAGTGCCGGGCCCTGGTGGAAAAAATCGCCGGCACCGTGGGGGAGGACAACTACATCCTGCTGTTTTCCAGAAAAGAGCTGAAGAAAACCTCCATGAAATATTTTGAAGACTGACCGTTGCCCCATGCCGGACACGCCTCATGTGCTGTGCGTAAACCCCTGGATTCACGATTTTGCCGCCTTTGATTTCTGGCTCAAACCCCTGGGACTGCTGGGCCTTGCCGC
>DATHSR010000014.1:0-2763 GCA_035464035.1 Desulfotignum sp.
ATCTTTGCCCAGGATGGTAAAGATATCCAGTTTCACGGCCGCATGCAGGGTGCAGGTTTTCCAGTAGGCCCCGGACAGTTCCAGCAGGGTGCCGGGATGCCACTCTTTTGAGTGTGTCGCCGAGGTATCGCACCACGAAGGGCACGAAGTACACGAAGATTTATTGAATGAATTGCTTGATTCCATGAGTTAGTTTTTCCTCTGTTTCACCATAGACCTCCAGAACACATCCAATCGTCCTTTCAGAGCGTTGAACAATCCCAGACTTCGTGTTCTTCGCGTCCTTCGTGGTTAAAAAATCGTCACCTCACTGATGGACCTGTCCGGTCATTTTTCCTGCCATCGGGGGGGCCGTTTTTCAAAAAAAGCCGCCACACCTTCCTTGGCATCATCCGTGGTGCACAACCGGGCGAACGCCTCGTTCATGTAGGCGAACCGTGCCTCATAGTGCAGGTCTTCGGACCGGTAAAACGCGGTTTTGGCGATGCGCACCGCGATCGGGCTCTTTTGGGCCAACTCGGCCGCCCATGCCAGGGCCTGATCTTCCAGATCCTCTTTGGAAACCAGTTTGTTCACCAGGCCCATAGCCAGGGCCTCCGGGGCCTTGATCAGGTTGCCGTAGAGCAGCAGTTCCAGGGCCTTTTTCCGGCCTACGCACCGGGAGACCGGTATGATGGGGCCCACGCAGTTAAGCCCTACATTGATGGCGGTCAGGCCCATGCGCACATTGTCGGCGGCAATGACCAGGTCGGCGGCGGCGGCCAGGCCCATGCCGTTGGCCACGGCCACGCCGTGGACCTGGGCGATCACCGGTTTGTTGAGTTTTGAGATCGTCACCAGGGGCTGCTCCATGGTCTCGATCCATGCCTGGTATTCCATGGGGGTCCTGCCGGCCAGTTCCTTGACATCGATGCCGGCACAGAACGCTTTGCCGGCGCCTTTGAGCAGCATCACCCGCACCCCGGGATCGGTATCTGCGTCCAGCAGGGCCTGGTTCAGCTCCATAGCCATGCGGGTGCTGAAGGTGTTCATGTGTTCGGGCCGGTTCAGTGTGATCATTGCCACATGCCGGTCATTTTTTTCTATCAGGATCTCTTGAAATGCCATGGGGGTCTCCTTTGTCTTCAGAGGGTGAGCATGTTTTCCAGGGCAACGGACGCATCGGCCCGGATTGCTTCATCCACGGTCACCACATTTTTTTTGCCGATCTGTTCGAGACACTGGTGCAGGTTTTTCAGATTGATTTTGTACATGTTGGGGCAGAAGGAATCATGCAGGGGCAGGATGGTTTTGTCCGGATATTCCCGGGCCAGACGCCTGATCAGGTTGATCTCCGTGCCGATGACAATGGTGGACCCGGCCGGTGCATCGGCCGTGTACGTGTCGATATAACTGGTGGAGCCCACGGCGTCGGCAGCCTGGACCACATCGGCCGTGCATTCCGGGTGAACCACGATCAAGGCGTTGGGATAGTTGCGGCGCATAGCGCGGATCTGCGCTGTGGTGAACCGGGTATGCACCAGGCAGTATCCTTTCCACAAAAATATTTTCGCTTTTTTTATGGCAAAAGGATCATGGCCCCCCAGGGGTTTGTCCGGGTCCCACACCAGCAGGTCGGATTCCGGTATGCCCATGCGGTATGCGGTGTTGCGGCCCAAATGTTCGTCCGGGAAAAAAAAGATCTTTTCCCGGCGGTCAAGGGCCCATGCAAAGGCTTTTGGCGCGTTGGACGAGGTGCACACCGCACCGTTGTGCCGGCCGCAATGGGCCTTGATGGCGGCATCGGAATTCATGTACACCAGCGGGGTGACCCGGTCTTTTCCCACAATCTGCGTCACTTGGTTCCAGGCCCGTTCCACCATGATGATGTCCGACATGTCGGCCATCCAGCACCCGGCATCCATGTCCGGGATCTGGACGGTCTGGTGTTTTCCGGCCAGGATGGCCGCGCTTTCCGCCATGAAATGGACCCCGCAGAAAACGATATACTGCGCGTTTTTATCGCTGGCGGCCCGCCGGGCCAGGGCAAAGGAATCGCCCCGGTGGTCGCCGATGTCCACGATTTCCATACGCTGGTAATGGTGGGTCAAAATGACCAGGCGGTTTCCCAGATCGGCCTTGATCTGCATGATTCTGTCCATGAGGTCCGGTATGGTCAGCGTTTGAGCCAAGATTCACTCCTTTCCTATCAGAAAAATACCATAGGTGGCAAACAGATTGGGTAAAAATGTGACAATTTTTCCTTCCATCTGATGATTTTTCGTGTTGATGGCTGCTTTTTTTAAAATGGTGAACCCGGCCTGCCGGGCGAAATTTTCAAAATCCCTGAGGCTGAGCACCCGGATATTGGGGGTGTTGTACCATTCATAGGGCAGCTCTTTGGTGACCGGGGCGCACCCGGTGGCCATCAGCTGGCTGCGGATCCGGTAGTGGCCGAAATTGGGGAAACTCACCACGCATTTGGCGGCCACCCTGAGCATGGACTGGATCAAGGACACCGGGTCATATACCTGCTGAAGTGTCTGGGAGCAGATGGCATAGTCGAATGCGTGGTCCGGGTAATCTGTGATTTCGGTATTGATATCTCCCTGGAGTACGGAAATGCCTTTTTCAATGCAGCTGACCACCTTGGATTCCCTGATTTCGATGCCCCGTTCCGTCACCTGTTTATGGTTTTTGAGCCACAGCAGCAGATCCCCTTTGCCGCAGCCCAGTTCAAGCACCCGGGAACCGGGAAAGATCCACGAAGCAATGATCTGTAAA
>DATHSR010000015.1:0-4063 GCA_035464035.1 Desulfotignum sp.
CGTGAGGTGGCGGCCCTTGTGGCAGCCTGCCTGGCCTATGGCCGGGTGGAGATGATCATGCAGGCGGTGGGGCGGGTGCTTGAATTTTTAGGCCCGGCCCCGGCAGACCGGGTGACGGATCTGACGGCGCCAGAGATGGACCGGGGCCTGACCGGATTCACCTACCGGTTTGCCAGGCAGGAACATGTCATGCATTTGATGGCCGGCATGCAGCGGGTGATCCGGGAATACGGGACCCTGGAGGCCTGCTTCATGGCCGGCAACAGACCGGAAGAGGCCACGGTGATGCCGGGGCTGACCTTTTTGTGCAAAAACCTGGACCCGGATGGGGCCTGCGGCCACCTGCTGGCCGATCCCGCAAAAAACAGTGCCTGCAAGCGCAGCCACCTTTTTCTGAGGTGGATGGTGCGAAGCGACCGGGTGGATCCCGGCGGGTGGGACCGGGTCCGGCCGGACCAGCTGCTGGTTCCACTGGACCGGCATATGTTCAGGGCCGGCCGGATGCTGGGATTTACCCGGCGCAGCAACCCGGACCGGGCCGTCTGCCAGGAGATCACCGACGGATTCAGGCAGATCCAGGCGGATGATCCGGTGAAATATGATTTCTGTCTGACCCGTTTCGGGATTCAACGGACCCTGGAAATGAGTGACCTGGCAGGGATACTGGGGAAATAATTGATTCAGACAATACCCCGGACCCGGTGACTGGAGAAACCATGACATTCCATGCATATGACCTGCCCCTGCTGATTTCGGGACATCTGATCAGCCGTTACAAGCGGTTCCTGGCAGATGTGCGCCTGGATACCGGAAAAACGGTGACCGCCCACTGCCCCAATTCCGGGTCCATGAAAGGGTGTGCCGTGCCGGGCTGCCCGGTGTGGCTGTCTGTCAGTGACAACCCCCGGCGCAAACTCAAATACACCTGGGAATTGATCCAAACCCCGGCATCCATGATCGGCGTCAACACCCTGGTGCCCAACCGGCTGGTGAAGGCCGCCATTTCAGGCGGCGGCATCCAGGAGCTGGCCGGGTATGCGTCCATCCGTTCCGAGGTGACGGTCCGGAAAGGCACGCGCCTGGACCTGGCCCTGACAGATCCGGACCGCCGGAACTGTTATGTGGAAATAAAGAACTGCACCCTGGTGGAAGGCGGGACGGCCCTGTTCCCGGATGCGGTCACGGAAAGGGGGCAGAAACACCTGGATGAACTGAAGGCCCTGGTGGCTGAAGGGCACCGGGGGGTGATTTTCTATTTGATCCAGCGCATGGACGCCGAAAGGTTTTCACCTGCGGCAGAAATCGATCCCGCCTATGCCGGCAAGCTGGCCCGGGCAAGGGACGCGGGCGTGGAGATCATCACCCGGGATGTGGTCATCGATCCTGTGCAGATCCGCATCCATCGGCCCGTGCCGGTTATTTTGTGAGGGGATTGAGACTCCCTGTAACAACTCTTGACAATCTACTACCTTGTAGTATGTTAAGCCCAGGTGTGATATGAGAAAAAAACACAGGATGTCATCTGAAGGAGAAAACAGATGTGGGATTATACAGACAAGGTGAAGGAGCATTTTCTGCACCCCAGGAACGTAGGGGAGCTCAAGGATGCCAATGCCATTGGTGAGACCGGGTCCCTGAACTGCGGGGATGCGTTGAAACTGTTTCTCAAGGTGAACGAGAACGAGCGGATCATCGATGCATCGTTTATGACTTTCGGCTGCGCTAGTGCCGTGGCTTCCTCTTCAGCCCTTACCGAAATCATCAAGGGCATGACCCTGGATGAGGCGGCCAAGATCACCAATGAGGACATCGCCGACTTTCTGGGAGGGCTGCCCAAGGAGAAAATGCATTGTTCGGTCATGGGCAAGGCAGCCTTGAAAAAAGCCATCGCCAATTACCGGGGGGTTCAGATCATGGAAAAGCCCGGAGAGATGGTTTGTGAGTGTTTTGAGGTGACCGACCTGGAGATTATCGATGCGGTCAAGGCCAACGGCCTGGAAACCACCGAAGATGTCACCAATTATCTCAAGGCCGGCGGCGGGTGCGGCAAATGCCTGGACCGGATCGAAGAGGTCATTGCGTCTGTGAAAGCCAAAGGATAACCTGATGAAAGTGATCTATACGGACAACAATGCCACAACAAAAGTGGCCGATGAAGTGATCGAAGAGATGCTGCCCTATTTTGGACAGCTTTACGGCAACCCATCTTCCATGCATACCTTTGGAGACCAGGTGGTCAAGAAAATCAAACAGGCACGACAGCGGGTGGCAGACCTGATCAACGCTGACCCCGATGAGATCGTGTTTACCTCCTGCGGCACTGAAAGCGACAACAGCGCCGTTTTCAGTGCGTTGAACGCTAATCCGGACAAAAAACGGATCATTACCTCCAACGTGGAGCACCCGGCCATTCTGAATCTGTTCAAGTTTCTGCAAGATAAAAAAGGGTATGATGCCGTGTTTGTGCCGGTGGATCAAAAAGGACATCTGGATCTGGACATACTCTATGACAGCCTGTCCGATGATACCGCCATTGTGTCCCTGATGTGGGCCAACAATGAAACCGGGGTTCTTTTCCCGGTTCACGAGATCGCCGGAAAGGTGACGGAAAAAAAGATTCTGTTTCACACCGACGCGGTCCAGGCCGCCGGCAAGATTCCCATTGATGTGAAAGCGGCCGGCGTGGATATGCTGTCTCTGTCCGGCCACAAGATACACGCCCCCAAAGGCATCGGGGTGCTTTATGTGAAAAAGGGAATCAGGTTTCATCCCTATCTGATCGGCGGACACCAGGAAAAGGGCCGGCGGGGCGGTACGGAAAACACGGTGTCCATCATCGGCCTGGGAAAAGCCTGCGAACTGGCGGCCCGGCACCTGCCGGTGGCCGGAACCCAGGTGAAAGACCTGCGGGATTATCTCCAGAACCGGCTGCTGGAAAAAATTCCCGGCGTATCGGTCAACGGAGACCTGGAAACCCGGCTGCCCAATACCCTGTCCATCGGATTTGACGCGGTGGAGGGGGAATCCATTCTGCTGCTGCTGGACAGAGAGGGGATCTGTGCGTCATCCGGATCCGCCTGTACGTCCGGATCTCTGGATCCGTCCCATGTGCTCATGGCCATGAAGGTGCCTTTCAAGTCCGCCCACGGCACCATCCGGTTTTCTTTGTCCCATTACAACACCAGAGCGGAGATGGATCACATTGTGGAGACCATGGTTCAGGCCATAGAGAAACTGCGGGCCATGTCTCCTTTCTGGAAAAACGGTAAAATGGTATAAAAAGTCAGCCTGGATCTGCCCGGACCCGACTGTCAAGTAGGTTCACAGAAAATTGATCAAAAGAGGCAGCCATGACCCTGGACCAAGCCCTGGTGTTTGTGATTCTGTCCGGCACCCTGGTCCTGTTTGTCTGGGGAAAGTTCCGATATGATATTGTGGCGCTGACCGCCCTGCTGCTGGTTTCGGTCACCGGCCTGGTGCCCAGGGAACAGATTTTTCTGGGGTTCGGCCACCCGGCCGTGATCACGGTGGCAGCGGTGCTGGTGCTCAGCCGGGGTCTGTTCAACGCCGGTGCCGTGGATCTGTTGTCCCGGCATATGTCAAAGGTTGGGTCCGGCCTCACGGCCCAGGTGACGGCCCTGGCCGGTATTGTTGTGGTCTGTTCCAGCGTGATGAACAATGTGGGGGCTCTGGCCCTGTTGATGCCGGTGGCCATCTGGATGTCCCGCCAGAGCGGCCGGTCCCCGTCCCTGCTGCTCATGCCGCTGGCCTTCGGGTCCCTCATCGGCGGTCTGGTGACCCTCATAGGTACCCCCCCCAATATCATCATCGCCTTGTACCGGGTTGAAACCGGGATGCCGGCATTTGGCATGTTTGATTTCGCCCCGGTGGGGCTCGGGGTGGCGGTGGCAGGCCTGGCCTTCATCGCCCTTTTCGGCTGGCGACTGACCCCCAGGCGGGAAGCGGCTTCTTCATCGGATGACCTGTTTGAGATCGAAAACTATATTACCGAGGTGAGCATTCCTGAAGGCTCCAGGTTTGTGGGACAGACCATTTTTCATCT
>DATHSR010000016.1:0-2325 GCA_035464035.1 Desulfotignum sp.
TCCGCACCTTTGAGCCACTTGAGTTCCCGGTCCCAGGCATAGGGAATGTTGGGAAAATCCGAGCCGTACATGACCCGGTCCAGAGGAAATGCCATGAGATCCGGCCGGGCCTGTGCCGGAAAATAATCGGTGAGCACCATGGCGGTATCCAGCCACAGGTTGTCATGGGCCGCCATCAGGGACCGGTAGGCGGATATCTCGTCAATCCCCAGATGGGGCACACAGAACTTCAGGTCCGGGAACCGGGTCAGGATGCGCCCCACCCTGTCGGCCCGGCAAAGCGCATAGGGATCGCACCGGTAGTGGTCGCTTCGGGGCTCCCGGCCGGCATGCACCACCATGGGGGTGCCGTAACCGGCACACACGGCACAGATCTCATCCATCTGCGGACTGTTCAGATCAAAACACTGAACATGCACATGGAGCTTTACACCTCCCAACCCCTGGTCAAAGGCCTTTTTCAGGATGTCCTTTGCGCCGGGTTCCCCGGGAAACACCGCGGCCATGCCGGTCACCTGTCCGGGAAACCGCCGGCACAGCCCGGCCATGTAAGTATTCAATTCCCTTGCAATCCCGGGCTTGTGCGCATACTGCAAGGCGATGACATGGGCCACACCTCTGTCGAGCAGAAACCGGATCAGGTTTTCACTGGAATCCCGGTACCTGATCCGCCAGGCATGGGCGTCAAACCAGTTCCGCACCGCCTGGAATGTCCTGTCCGGAAACACATGCACATGGGCATCGATCACACAGGAGATGCCGGCCGGCAGGCAGTCCCCCTCCGGGTCATTGTAATGGGGTAGATCCGGTGTCAGCATTTCAGTGAGTGTCTTCCGCAAAAACAATCATGGTGAACATCCGTTGGCAGCAGCCACTATTGCCCCCTGTCACGCCAGCAGCCGCACAAAGAGTATCCGGGTGCCGATGCCGATGAGTACCAGGCCGCCGACGATTTCCATGCGCCTGCCCAGCAGGGTTCCCAGATGCCGGCCGATACGGATGGCCGCCAGAGACAGGCCCGATGTGACCACGCCGATGACGATGGCGGGATACCAGACATCCACTTTCAGCATGGCAAAGCTCAATCCCACGGCCAGAGCGTCGATGCTCACCGCAACACTGAGCAGCACCATGGTCATGCCCCGGGAAGGATCCTGCACATGGGATTCCCCGGAAGGGTCCATGCCGGACTTTACCATGCGCCCCCCCACAAACAGCAGCAGAAAAAACGCCACCCAGTGACCGATCCCCTGGACAAACACCAAGAGCCCCATCCCCAGAAACCAGCCCAGCACCGGAAACAGGCCCTGGAACAGCCCGAAGTGAAACGACAGCCTGAAGACCGCCCGGGCATTGCCGGCATACCCGGCCGCCGATGCCGCAAGACATACGGCGGCGGCGTCCATGGCCAGACCCAGGGCGATCAGCAAGATATCCGCTGTTCCCAATCGGTTCTCCTGATATTGGGGTTTAAAAATAGTAATAGTATCGCCTGGAAGGATGGATTGCAAATTCTTTCTGGGGGTTTTGGCGGGCGGTTCCCTGCTGCCTGGTTCTGCCGGGCAGCAGGGAAGATGCATAGGGATGAGACGTTTTAAGGCGTTACGATCAGCTCATATCCGGAAACGGTCAGTTTTGCCGGGGTCTTCATGTTGTCAATGTTGCCCGGCATGCCGGCCAGAGGGTACCACAGGGCCATGCAGGCAGAAAGAATGATGATGCCGATAATGGCTCTGAACATCAGTACCTTGAACGCTTCCCACTGGGTGAAATATCCGAAACCGTAAGCCACCAGGGTGGGCGGGCAGCCGATGACCAGCAGAACAAAGGTGGTGGCCAGCGGAACCGTCATGGCAATGGGGGCCGCCGGAGTGCCGGCCATGTCTGCCATGGGAACCATTACCGGTACCAGCAGGGCCGTGGCTGCGGCATTGGCCATGAAACTGGTGATAACGGCACTGAGTGCCCCGGCACCTGCCGCCACCACGGGCCAGGGAGACTCCGTGAAGATGGGAAATATCCGGGAAGCGATCCAGGCCCCGGCACCGGTGTCCAGCATGGCCACACCAAGAGAAAACCCCGCGCCGAAAACCATGAGCGGGTTCCAGGGAAATTCATCCAGGCAGCGTTTCCAGTCCACCACGTTGAAAACCATGCACACCACGATGAAAAGGCCGCCGATGGCAGACACATGGATTTTGGTCAGATCGGTCATGAACCAGAGAACAAACGTCACACCGAGAACCCAGGACAGAATTTTTTCATTTTTTGTCATGGGATCCATTCTGGCGACGCTGACTTCTCCGGGAAGTTCCTTGACCCGGG
>DATHSR010000017.1:0-4106 GCA_035464035.1 Desulfotignum sp.
GGGTGCCGCCGGCCGGCACCGGGTCAAAGGCAAGGGTCCCGCCGATGCGGGCGGCCCGGAAAGTCATGATCCGGATACCCATGCCCCGGGTGTCTGCCCGGGCATCAAATCCTTTGCCGTTATCAAGGACCCCCATTCGTAAGGTTGATGAGTCGCTGGTCAGAAATATGGTGATGCTGGTTGCCCCTGAGTGTTTGACCGCATTGTGCACCGCTTCATGGACAATGTAATAGGCATGGGTGGCGTCGGTGTTGTCGGAAAAAGGGGGGAAATCCAGTTTCCAGGACAGGGTGCAGGGGATGGAAAACACCTCTTGAACATAGACGGTCAGGGCGGCCAGCGAGGCATCAAACCCCCGGTCTGCCAGATTGACCGGCTCCAGCCCCTGGGACAGGATCCGGGTTTTATGGATCGTGTCCCGGATAAGGGCCCTGATTTTTTCCGTGCGCAGGATCTCTTCTGTCAGGTCAGCCCGGACCGGGGACCTGCTCAGGTGCCGCAGAAGCATTTGGGTCATCACCTCTATGCCGATGAGCTGGGGACACAGATCATCGTGCAGGGACATGGCAATGTTTCTTCGTTCCCGGAGGCTGCTGTTGAGAATCTCCTGTTCCATGCGCTGAACCTCTGTCATATCTTCCATGGCTGCCAGAATGCAAGTCTGACCCCACAGTTCCACTTTTTCGGCGGATATCAGTCCCTGACGGCATTCTTTTGCCCGGTTCAGAAATTTGATCTCCCGGTTTTTCACCGGACCCTGTTTGCTGATATCTGACAGCAGTTTTTGGCCGTCCCGGCGGGGAGTGAAAAAATCAAGGGTCTGAAAGTCTCTGTTCATGAGATCCTGAATGCTGTAACCGGTGATACTCAGAAAGCTGTCATTGGCATTGATGATTTTTCCTTCCGGCAGAACCGCCATGAACATGCCGGCCGGATTGCTGTGAAACGCCCTGGAAAACATCTCTTCAGACAGGCCCAGCGCATGCTCGTTTTTTTTGCGCCGGGCGATCTCCGATTCCAGGTTTTGCCGGGACAGGGTCAGTTTTTCCATAAACCGGTTGAAATATCCGGCCAGCTGTCCGATCTCATCGGTGGAGGCTACGGGCATGCGGACGGTGAAGTCTCCGGCAGCACCCTGGTCAAACCGCTTCATCAGGGCCTGCAACGGGGTGATCACCGATCGGTTGACCCACAGAGAAGTCCCGATGATCAGAACAAATATCAGCCCCACAATTGCGATGATGATTTTTTTCACGGTGTTCAGGGGGGCATAGATCTCATCCAGGTAGCTGGCAGAGGAGATGATCCAGTCATATTCCGGGATATAATTGAAGATCACCAGTTTTTCCCGGGCTTCTGCTTCACCCGGGTTTTTCCAGGAATACACGGCCCTGCCGTTCTTTTTTTCACACATGTCCCGGACAAAATAACGGCCGTCCTTGTCTTGGGAATCATAGTAGTTGCCGGTTAAAAAAGGGTGGACAACCAGGTTTCCCAAAGAGTCGTTGATATAGGCATATCCGGTTTTCCCAAAGGTCAGATCCAGAATGCTTTCCCTGAAATCCGAGATTTTTACCAGCTCCCTGAACTCTTCCTGATAGGTGGACACCGCAATAATCCAGTCCCAGGGCGCAAAATAACTCATGTACATGGCCTTGGGCATCATGGCATCCTCTTCCGGATTTTTCCATTCATATTCCAGGTACCCGGTTTTCAGGCGGATCATTTCTCTGACAAAATTCCGGTCCATGAACCGTTTTCCGGTGACTCCCGGGTTGGGGTGTTCCGTGGCAATGCCGTTGGTGTTGGCGCAGAAAATATACCCGGTCTTGCCGATGGTCTGGCTGAAAAGAATTTTCCGGCACAGTTCTTTGGCCTGGGGCTCCGTGATCAGGCCCTGTTCAAACTCCTGATAAACCGCCTGGACAATTTCCAGGTTTTTTTCCGCCACGGCCCGCAGGTGATTTTTGATGGAGGTGGATGCGGCAGTCCGCACCATATGCCGGATGGCGGCGGTGGCATTGGTCAGTTCGCTTTCAATATGGGTTTCTATGGTGGTCTGCACCCGGGAGATGATGAAGCCGCCCCCTGCCAGCACGGCAAGAACAATGACCAGGGTATGCACCCCCAGCAGCTTGGTCCGGATGTTCAAGTTTTTCAGCCAGTGTAAAAATGAGTTCATATCCGCCTGTAATACGACAGTGTCCGGCCGGGGTCAACCGGTTTTCCGGTGCTGGCATGTGCGGCAGAGGCGCGGGTGTGCGGCAGAGGGCCGTCCCCGGAAGGGGTGGCTTGCTGCCGGCCTGGAATCCTTGGGGGCTCCGACAGTCCGGCAGCAAGGCACCCTCTTCAGGGGACTCCGCTGTGCAGAAGGAATCCCGACCCCCACCGGTAATACCTTGTGGTTGACAGGTACTGTCCGCTGGGATAGATTCCCCATAGCCCGAAACCCGGAAAAACTGCATTTTCAATGAATATACTGGCATTGACCCTGGATCAGCTTGTCCGCATCCTTGAAACCGATTACGGCAAAGGCCGGTTTCATGCCCGTGCCCTGTACCGGGAAATTTTTGAAAAAGCGAACCTGAACTTTGGTTCAGCGCCTGAATTTGCGGCATCACAAGCCCTGGCACAATCTTTTGAAAAAAGATTTTACGTGGAACCGGGACAGGTGGTGGACACGTTTCAGGAAGCAGATCTGACCAAATTCATCACCCGGCTGTCCGACGGCCAAAAAATCGAATCGGTCATCGTTCCCATGAACCGGTACAACACCCTGTGTCTATCCACCCAGGTCGGATGCCGCATGGGATGCACATTCTGTGAAACCGGACGCATGGGATTGAAGCGGCATCTTGGGGTGCACGAAATCACCGGCCAGTTATACAATGCCCGGCACAAACTGAAAAAAAAGATCAAAAACATCGTGTTCATGGGCATGGGGGAGCCGTTCGACAATTTTGAATCCGTCATGGCCGCCGCAAGGATCATGAATGAACAGCAGGGGTTTGATGTTGCCCTGCGGCACATGACCCTTTCTACGGCCGGCCTGGTGCCGGGCATAGAAAAACTGGCCGCCCTGAACCTGCCGGGCATCCGCCTGGCCGTCTCCATCAACGCCCCGGACAACGAGACACGGTCCCGGCTGATGCCGGTGAACCGGGCCTGGCCCCTGGAAACCCTCAAATCCGCCCTGGCAAGGTTCCCGTTGCCCCATAAGGGCACTTTTCTGTTTGAATACATTCTCATCAAAGGGGTGAATGACTCTCCGGCCCACGCCGACCGGCTGGCACAATTCATCCATCCCCTGCCGGTGCGCCTCAACCTGATTCCCTGCAACAAGGTGCCGGGCCTGGGCTTTGAAAGCCCTTCCGATGAACAGATGAACCGGTTTTCGCAGCATCTGGTGGAAAAAGAAATTTTTGTGATCCGCCGCTGGAGCAAGGGCCGGTCCGTGTCTGCCGGATGCGGCCAGCTGGGCCGTTCCCGCCAGGGGCCGGTTCATGATGTCTTTTGAGGTTGAAAACCGTTGACACCGTCAGTCCTTCAGCGGCCCGGGGCGATGTCAGAAACAAAACATGTATCAAGGGAGAGATCAAAAATGAAACTGCTGATCTGCGGAAAGGGCGGGGCCGGTAAAAGCACGGTGGCGGCCCTGATGGCCATGGCCATGGAAAAAAAGGGCAAGCATGTCCTTCTGGTGGATGCGGATGAATCCAATATCGGACTTTACCGGATGCTGGGTCTTCCCACCCCCGCCCCCCTCATGGAGAACCTGGGCGGGAAAAAAGGGTTTCAGGAGAAGACCCGGGGGACCGGTCTGGGCGGACCGCCTCCCCTTTTTCATCCGGGCATGACCCTGGATGCCCTGCCCGATGGCGTGGTCGCAAAAAAAGGGCGCTTGCGGGTCATCTCCACGGGCAAGATCCTCCATTTCGGCGAGGGGTGTGCCTGCCCCATGGGCCGGCTGTTCAACATGCTCTTTGCCGCCCTGGATCTGGCGGACCAGGACCTGGTGATCGTGGACACCGCAGCCGGACTGGAGCATTTCGGGCGGCGGCTGGACAGCCAGGTGGACCGGGTGGTCTGCGTGGTGGCACCTTCCT
>DATHSR010000018.1:0-1766 GCA_035464035.1 Desulfotignum sp.
AGACCCTGACGGAAACCTGGGCCAGGATGGGTGCCCCCTCTGTGCGGGTGAATGAGTTGATGCTGGGGCTGATTGAAGCCCGCCATGCCCAGGGAACCAGGGGGTGGGACCAGGTGCTTTCAACTGCGGAAAAACAGGCACTGGTGGACCACACTCTTGCGGGCCGCACTGGTACCATCGATGACGTGGTCAAGGCCTGTCTGTTCATCATTGAAAACGCCCCGTATATGACCGGCAGTGTTCTTCGCCTGGACGGCGGATTCGTGCTGGCCGGCGCAGATGTGCCGCCCATGCCCGCCGGCATACTCTGATTGCGGTCACCTTGCCGTAGCATGATGCTTACATGGATACGTTGAAACAGTTACAGGTGCTGGAAGAAAAGATCCGCCGCCTGGAGTTGGAAAATCGGGTCTGCAGAGCCCAGAGCCGGCTATTTGACCGCCTGGTGGAGATGGCGGGGTCAGCGTCGGACCAGGGAATGCTGAAGGTTTCCATGCAGCGGACCCTTGAGGTGACCGCACGGCTTTCGGGAACGGACAAAGGCAGTCTGTTTCTTCTCAATGACCGGGGGCAGGTCTTTGACAGCCTCTTGACCCGGGGTGATCTGACACCTGAAATGAAATCCAGGTTGATTGGCCCGGTGCTTGATCAGGGGCTTGCCGGGTGGGTCAAAACCCATCTGGAGGTCGGGCTGATCCATGACACCCTGAAAGATCCCCGGTGGCTCTCCCTGCCGTCAGATCCCCATCCCGTCCGTTCGGCCCTGTCGGTCCCCATTATTCGTCACAATGTGCTGTTTGGTATCATCACGCTTGTGCATCCGGAGCCGGGTCATTTTACAGAGCAATCTGTGGAGATTGTCCGGACCGCAGCCAGTCAGATGGCCATGGCCATTGAAATGGCCCGGCTGTATAGCAAGTCAGAGGAACTCAACCGGCTGCGTAAGAGAGCGGTTGAAAGAGACCTGGATCTGGCCAGACAGGTTCAGGAAAGTTTTCTGCCTGGTCAGACTCCCCGGGTGACCGGCTTTGAATTCGCCGCCCTGAACCAGCCGGCCCATACCGTGGGCGGGGACTTCTATCATTTTTTCAATCTGCCGCATAACCGCCTGGGTATCGTCATCGGGGATGTGTCGGGCAAAGGCATGGCTGCGGCCCTTTTCATGGCAAGACTGACCAGTGACCTGCAATTTCATGCCGCTCCGACCTGTGATCCGGCCGCCCTTTTCAGGAAACTGAACGCAAGTCTTTGTGAACGGTCCCAGCAGGGCATGTTCGTGACCATGATCTATGTGGTTCTGGAAACAGATACCGGCCGTATTTCCTGGGTCAATGCCGGTCACCTGCCCCCCATCGTCATGGATGAAACCAGTGCCCGCATGCTGGGGGATACTGAAAAAACAGGGCCGCCGCTGGGCATTCTGCCAGATGCTGCCTGGGGTGTGTCAGGGATGCGGTTGCCCCCGGGAAAAGGGGTGCTGCTGTATACGGACGGTATTGTTGAAGCCAGAAATGCCGACGGCCGGATGTTTGGTTCAAACCGTCTGAAACGGATGGCCGTCAGGTATTCAGGCGACCCGGCCGCACTGGTACGCCAGGTCGTCCGGGCTGTCCGGAGTTTTTCAAAAAAAACCGGACACAATGATGACATTACCCTGGTGGGATGGATTCGTAAAAACACGTGAACCAGCAGCCCCTGTCCTATTGCCGCGTAAAGTCAGCGTGGCAGGGTCGATTTTTTTTAATTAGGATGGTGCTTCGGATTGA
>DATHSR010000019.1:0-4065 GCA_035464035.1 Desulfotignum sp.
AACATATTCAAGCGCGCACTCACTGAGCAGATCATGGCAGACTCCTATTCGCTGACCCAGGCCGTTGTGTTTCTGTTTAAAACCCTGGCCCGTCTCACCGGGCAGACCGAATTCGATCTGGCGGCATCCACGGAAAATGACCGGATCCGGTTTGACATCACCTGGGAGAATGTGCTGCTGGAAAAAGATGTCCTGGAAAACATCCGGCATCTGACCATCAATGCCCTGCCCGGATTTGAATCGGTGCTGACCCTCAACAACACCCGGTTTGATATCCTGGGATCTGATGAAGACAAAACCTGCCACATCATGCTGTCGGTCAGAAAATCAACGGAAGCGACGCTGCCGCCCACTCACCGGACCCCGGTCATGACCGGATCACGGCCCGAGTTTTATGATTTTGACCTGTTCCGAATCAAAGACCAAAGCAACAACCTGCTGGCGTTGCGCTTGACCGATCTTTCCTATACGGTTTTTGACACCGAGACCACCGGCCTGAATCCTGAAGGCGGTGATGAGATCATTTCCATGGGTGCGGTGAGAATCGTCAACAACCGCATCCTGTCTGAAGATCTGTTCGAGGAACTGGTGGACCCCCGGCGGGACATTCCCGTGGCATCCTACCGGATTCACGGTATCCACCATGAAATGGTGGCGGAAAAAGATCCCATTGAAAAAGTGCTGCCCAGGTTCCGGCAGTTCGTGGCCGATACCGTCCTGGTGGGGCACAACATCGCCTTTGACATGAAAATGATTGCCCTCAAGGAAAAGACCACCCGGATCCGGTTTTCCAATCCCATTCTGGACACCCTGCTTCTGTCGGCCATCCTGCATCCGCTGCATGAACGCCATGACATGGAGAACATTGCCAGACGTCTGGGGATCGACATGATCAGCCGGCATACGGCCCTGGGGGACGCCATGACCACGGCACGGATTTTCCTTAAACTGATCCCTGTGTTGAACAGCAACGGCATCCTCACCCTGGAAGACGCCATCCAGGCATCCAGAAAATCCTACTTTGCCCGATTAAAATATTGATTCGTCCATAGACAAATGATAGGGCTGGATAAACCGGATAATGCAGGTCCACTTTAGACGAAAGGCTTTTTCATGAAGAAACCCTGGTTGATCTTTGCCGGCCTGTGTGCCGTGGTGCTGGCCATTGTGATGTTTTCTGTGATCTTCGGCAGTTACACCAGCATGCTGCGGTCAAAAAACCGCATCAATACCGGCAAGGACCTGATGGTCGCCGCCTGTCACGACCAGCTGGACCTGGTGCTGGAAATGGCATCCCTTGTCCCGGACGGCATAGACACTCAGGTGCTGTCCCGGATCCATGACACCGCCGGAAAGATCCCGCCCATCCTGACCGGTTTCCAGGCGTCTGATGCCCCCCTGGCGCCGGATCTGGTGACCGCCTTTGAAGACGCCCAGTCCCGCCTGGCAAAAGATCTGGATATCCTGGCCCGTGACATCGGACAAACGCATCCCCTGATCCAGGAGATGTCGACCCTTTACCTGAAAACCATCTATGCGGCCAAACGGTACAACAGGGAAGCGGCTTATTTCCATACCCGGAAGACCGTTTTCCCGGGTATTTTCACCGCCCGATGGTTCAATCTGGATGTGCTGCACTTTCCTCAGATCGATCTGACCTGTTTTGATCCCTGGGGGCTGAAATGAATGAAGATCCCTCCCAGACCGCATTTTTCAACCAGCCCGTGTCCGCCATTTTCCGGCCCAACATCGCCACCTGCCCGTTGGATACGCCGGTGCAGCTGGCTGCCCAGAAAATGAGCCGGAACAATACCAGCGCCATTCTGATCACAGATCCGTCCCGGCGCATCCAGGGCATTGTCACGGATGCGGATCTGCGAAACAAGGTACTGGCACAGAACCTGGCTTCAGACATCCCGGTGTCCGGGATCATGTCGTCGCCGGTGCTCACCATTTCTTCGGACTGCCAGGTATTTGAAGCCTTTCTGACCATGATGGAAAAGGACAAGCGCCACCTGGCCGTGTGCGGAGAATCCGGAGATATTTCAGGCATCATCACGGAAAAAGATCTGATCTCGGCCCAGACAAAGGCTGCGTTTCTGCTGCTCAAATCGGTCACTTCGGCCCGGGAAATGGCGGATCTGGAAAACATCCATGCCAGGCTGTGCCGCATGCTGCTGGACCCCATCAGCAAGGGGATCAACCCGGAACACATCACCCGGCTGATCACCACGTTTTCAGATGCCATTCTGGCAAAGATCATGGATTTCTGCCTGGAAGAAACCGGTCCCCCGCCCTGCGCCTTTGTGTTTCTCACCATGGGGTCGGAAGGCAGGGAAGAGCAGACCCTGGTGTCAGATCAGGACAATGCCATTGTCTACGCAGACCCGATCTCCGCATCCGAGGCAACGGCCGCCCAGGCCTATTTCAGCCGCCTGGCAAGTCTGGTGTGCACCCGGCTGGACATGGCCGGTTACCGGTTCTGCGACGGGGACAACATGGCCCAGAACCCCAAATGGTGCCAGCCCCTGTCTGTGTGGAAGCAGTATTTTCACACCTGGATCCGCAAGGCCAAGCCTGAAGATCTCCTGTATTCCAGCATTTTTTTTGATTTCAAAGGCACTTACGGGGATCTGTCCCTTTCCCGGCAGCTCAAGACCGCGCTGTTTGAATCCATTCAGGGATGGTCCGGTTTTCTGCGGAACATGACGGAAAACGCCCTGTATTTCAGACCGCCCATCGGTCTGTTCGGCAAACTGAAAGTGGCATCGGAAGGCCGTCACAAAAACGCCTTTGACATCAAGTACGCCATGCTGCCCATCATTGACGTCACACGAGTCTATGCATTGAAAAACAGCATCCATCAGACCAACACCCTGGGCCGGCTGTACCGGCTCTATACCCGGCAGGCGGTCTCGGCCAAAGAATACAGCAATATCGTCCAGTCCTATAATTTTCTGATGAAGCTCCGGTTCCACCGCCAGATCACCAACATCATGGATGAAGGCACCCCCCCGGACAATTACATCAACCCGGACAACCTGTCCCAGCTAGACCGGCACATGCTCAAGGAGATCTTCAGAACCATTGAAAATTTTCAGCAGAAACTGAACGTGGAGTTCACCGGCGTGGTGTGACAGCTACAGCCGGAACTCTTTTTTGCACAGGTCGCAGTCGCTGGCAGCCAGTATCTGTTTGCAGTGCACGCATTTTTCCATCAGATATCGTTCTTTGCCCTGTTTTTTATTGCAATTGGGGCAGGTCCAGTCTTTTTTTGTGGGCATCACCCGGGCGCAGTGGGGACATTTGATGGGAAATTTTCTGAACACAAGAAACATCAGCCCGGAGATGATAAAGAACGGTCCCAGCAGCTTGAACTGGATACTGTCTGCAAACTGGCTGAAATCCGAAGAGCTGGTCAGAATGACGAACAAAAGAAACGCAATGGCGGATACGGCCAGAAATTTGAACCGGAAGTGAAAAAACACACTGGGGGATGGCTTGTAATCCATGATGTCACTCCTTGGGTTTAAGATGAAACAATCGGGGCAAAAGCAGGGTTTCCAGGTCCTGCCGCTGCTGTTCAAAGGCGTCCGGGGTGTTGACCGGTTCGAAACGGACCCCTTTGCCGAATCTGATGCAGACCCTGGAAAAGGGCCGGGGCAGCATGAACCGGTCCCAGGAATTGAAGAACCAGGCCTTGTCCGCCGTCACATGAAACGGCACCACCCTTGCCCCGGTGGCATGAGCCATGCGGATGATGCCGGGTTTTATGCCGCCCATGGGCCCTCTGGGGCCGTCCAGAATGTGCGCCCCGAACCGGTGTTTTTTCAAATGAAAGATCATGGCGGCCATGGCATCCCTGCCCCCCCGGGAGGAAGACCCCCTCGGGGTATGCCACCCCACCCGGTTGGCCACCCCGGAGATGAGATCCCCGTCCCGGCTCTGGGAAATCATCAGGCCGGGACGATACCGTGCATACTGTTTGAAATGCAGAATGGCCGCAAAAAACTGCTGGTGCCAGGCGCACAGCAGCACCGGTGTTCCCTGTTCCAGGAGTGTTTT
>DATHSR010000020.1:0-4866 GCA_035464035.1 Desulfotignum sp.
ATCCCGACCTGCCGGAGACAGATGCCGTATCTGTTTATTTTTTTCAGATCGTTGCAGCGCTTTTAAAAAACACCCCGGACAGGGCTCAGGCTGTTTTTCCCATGATCCGGGCGGTGACCGCGGCGGCTGCCCAGGTGCTGACCTCCGCAGCCCTGGCCTGCGAATCCCCGATACCCGACTGCGCCATCGGGTGCAGCTTCTGCTGCCATACCCGGATCCACGTGACACCCCTGGAGGCGGTGCTCATCGGCGCCCATGTCCGGGACTGTTTCAGCCCGGAACAAAAAGGTGACCTGAAAACCCGGATTCGCGCCAACCTGGCCCATACCCGGGGACAGTCCCTGGCACAGCGGGTGGCGATCAAGGACAAAACCCCGTGCATCTTTCTGGACGACCATGCCTGCATGGTGTATGACCAGCGCCCCTTCATCTGCAGAACCTGGCATTCCCTGGACCGCCGGGCCTGTGAAACCGCGTTTGCCTCCGGCAGTCATGAAGCGGAGATTCCCTGCCTGTCAGCCCCCAATTATGTGTACACCCTGGCCCGGGATGTGATCCAGGCGGCGTGCACCCGCATGCATCTGGAGACCGGCCGGCTGGAACTGGTGTCTGCCGTGGACCACTGCATGGCACTGACGGATGCGGCAGGCACCTTTGCAAGGGGGGAGTCCATATTCCGGGATTCCAGACCCCAGGGCAGTGCCCGGAAAAAGCACGGGCAGAGGCAGGTGCCATGACCGCGTGTGCCCGGACGGCCGACGGCGCGCCCGGTTTTATGGAAATTCAGGTGAAACGGCTTCTGGAACGCTATTTTCTGACCTGTACCCGGGAAGATACCTGCCTGGAATATTTTCTCTGGGATGTGAAAACCCGGGACCTGGTTTCTTTGAACCTGATACTGTCCCACGACCGGTTCGCCGGCGGCATCTATATCTCCAAATTTTACCCCCGGCTGTTTTTAACCGGTGACGGCCGGTTTCTGTCGGCCGCCTGCTTTTATCTGATGGTGCACCACAGCGCCGGCGTCTTCAATCTCACGGACCCTTGCCGGGTGTCCCTTGAAACCGAGGCGGCCGTGTTTGAAGAATTTTATTCCCGGCTGGCGGATTTTCATTTCAGGATCGCCCGTCACCGGCCGGGCACCCATGTCTGCCTGAGCGGCACCTATCACTGTCTGCCCATTGACCGGAAAATCGTGACTGAAAAATAAAATTGTTTCTGTCATCTCGGCGGGGTTGTGGTATAATTGCGCAATCTTTTTGTCCGGTGTCACTGAAACCGGACAAAAAGATTGCAAAAAAATAACGCCTGACCCCAAGGATCTTTATGACACCTTTTCCCAGCGTTACCCAATCACCGCCCCCCGGCACATCCCGGGTGCTGTTCCGCGGCGACTGCCTGCGGTTCACCCTGACGTTGGACACACAGGCTGACGGGAACGCCTGGGTGCGCACCAACCTGGGCACGGCCGCCATTGCCCGGCAGGAAATCATCGACCGGGTGGAAAAAAATGAAATCAAGCTGGACGAAGGCTGGTACGACATCCAGATGATCAGGGAAACACCGGTCCGGTTTACCATTCTGCTGCCGCTGCACCAGACCGGCTATTTCCAGGCCAAGTGTTTTTTCATGCCTGAAAACCGGACGGTCCCGGTGTGGCCGGAAGGAGACAACTGCATTCTGAATGTGGAGCCGGCCGGCACCTGCTGCGCCAATATCATCTACAACGCCTTTGTCCGCCAGTTCGGCCCGGCCCGGACCGCCCCGGGTTCCGGCCAGGACCGTTCCCTGACGCCCTTGATGGAAACCCTGGATGACAACGGGTTCACCGTGATTCCGGAGTCCGGGAAATTCCGGGACCTCAGGGACCAGGTGGGGTTCATCTTTTCCACCCTGGGGTGCCGGGCCCTGCACCTTCTGCCCATCCATCCCACCCCCACCACCTATGCCCGCATGGGCCGGTTCGGCAGCCCCTATGCGGCATTGAATTTCACGGATGTGGACCCGGCCCTGGCCCGGTTCGATCCGGCCGCCACCCCTCTGGAACAGTTCATGGAGCTGGTGGATGCGGTGCACTACCATAACGGGTACCTGTTTCTGGACATTGCCATCAACCACACCGGGTGGGCCGCGGCCATCCATGAAACCCACCCGGAATGGCTGGTGCGGGGAGAGGACGGCCGGATCAAGGCCCCGGGAGCCTGGGGTGTGGTGTGGGCCGACCTGACCAAGCTGGATTATTCCCACACCGACCTGTGGCAGTACATGGCGGAAATCTTTCTGCTCTGGTGCCACCGGGGGGTGGACGGGTTCCGGTGCGATGCCGGTTACATGGTGCCCACTGATGCCTGGGAATACATGGTGGCACGGGTCCGGCAGGAATACCCGGACACCCTGTTTCTCCTGGAGGGGTTGGGGGGGCCTTTGAAGACCACCCGGGAGATCCTGGGACGGGCCAATTTCAACTGGGCCTACTCCGAACTGTTCCAGCACTACACCCGAGAGGAGATCACCCATTACCTGCCCTTTGCCGGCCAGATATCCGACACCTGCGGCCACATGATCCATTATGTCGAAACCCATGACAACAACCGCCTGGCGGCCGTGTCCACCACCTATGCCGAGATGCGGACCGCTCTGTGCGCCCTGTTTTCCGTGTGCGGCGGGTTTGGATTCGCCAACGGCGTGGAATGGTTTGCCACAGAAAAAATCAATGTCCATGAATCCCCGGGACTGAACTGGGGGGCTAAAAAGAATCAGGTGGACCATATCTTCCGGCTCAACCGGATCCTGAAAACCCATCCGACATTTTTCAAGAACACCCGCCTGGCCCTGATCCAGGAAAACAAGGACCCGGCACTGGCCCTGCTGCGGCGTCATCCGGAAACCGGCAAATCGCTGCTGGTGCTGGTGAACCTGGACTGCGACCGGCCCGCCCGGGTCTCCTGGAACCGTCTGGGTACGGATACCGAAGGCCTGGAGTGGACCGATCTGCTGACCGGCACCCGCATCACTCCGGCCGTGGAGGCGGACCTGGCCGGCCTTACCCTGGCCCCCGGAGAGGTGTTGGCCCTGAGTCCGGATCCCGCGGATGTCAAAGCCCTGGCAGCCGGGGAAACAGGCCGGGATCCCCGGATACCGGCCCCCATGCCGGAGCAGGTGCTGACCCAGAAATTCAGGGCCCGGGTCCTGGCGGTGAAAACCGCCCTGGACGGGTACACGGATGTGAGCGGCCTGGATCTGGAACAGGCGGCCCGGCACCTGGCCAAAGATCCCATGGGGCTTGTCCGGGCCATGAACAGGCATTCTCCGGAAAGCCGGGTGATCCCCTTTGATGTCACAACCGACCTTAGGCGCCAGGTCATGGTGCCGCCCGGGTTTTTTCTGCTGGTGAAAAGCCCGGTGGGATTCAGGGCGGAGATCCTGGATGCCCGGGATACGGACCGCCGTTCCCTGGGCTACGAGGAGGGGCTGCCCCTGGCGGACCAGGGTTTTTTCGCCCTGTTTGCCCCCAAATCCTTCAGAAAGAACCCCAAGCCCTGCCGCCTGAACCTGCGGCTTTTTTACCCCGGAAAGGTCCGGCTGGAGACCGCATCCCTGCTCTACCTGGCCCCCTTTGACACCCTGTTTGTGCGAACGGCTTTCACCCGGCGGAAAATTGCGGCAGATCCCGGGCTCACGCTTCTGGCCGCCACCCGCACCGGGGGCATGATGCGGGCCCCCGGGGACTGGGGACAGCTACACAGCCGGTATGACGGGCTTTTAGGGGCGAACCTGAATCCCCGAATGCCGGAAAACCGGTGGATGGTGCTGGCCCGGTGCCGGATATGGGCCATTTTCCAGGGATATTCCCGGGAACTGGTCAAAGACTGTCTCCAGCAGTTCATCTTTTCCTATGACAATGCCGGCCGGTGGCGGTTCCATGTGCCCACCTCCGAAGGCAAGTATTATGTGCTGGTCCTCACGGTGTCCCTGTCTCCGGACAGCAACCAGGTCCGCCTGACCCTCCACCGGCCCGGGGCCGGTGAAAAAGCGGCCCGGGTCCTGCCCGATGCAGAGTCTGTGACCCTGATCATCCGGCCGGATGTGGAAGACCGCAGTTTTCACGACACGGTCAAGGCGTTTGCCGGGCCTGAAAAAGACTGGCCGGCCCGGGTGGTCCCCCATGACACCGGTTTTGATTTTTCCCTGTCATCGGGCCGGACCCTGTCCATGGCGCTGCCCGGGGCCGTGTTTGTCCATGAACCCGAATGGCGGTACATGGTGCACCGGCCCCTGGAAAAAAGCCGGGGCCTGGATCCTGAGTCTGATCTGTACAGCCCGGGATATTTTTCCTTTGAATGCAAAGGGAAACAGACCGCCGTGCTGACGGCCCGGGTGGCGGACCCCCGGCGCTCGCTCCAGGAGCAGGCCGCGGATTCGACGCCTGGGCCGCTGTCAGCGCCGTCGGCGTCGCCGGCATCCGGACCTGCAAGATCCGGGGGGGGTCCGGAATTCAAAACCGGCTTTCCCCTGGACCAGGCCCTGTTCCGGGCCATGGATGTCTTTCTGGTGGACCGGGGAAACGACAAGAGCGTGATCGCCGGGTATCCCTGGTTTCTGGACTGGGGCAGGGACAGCCTGATTTTCTGCCGGAGCCTGGTGGAACTGGGCCGGCTGGCAGAAGCCCGGTCCGTGCTGCATCTGTTTGGCCGGTTTGAGAACCAGGGCACCCTGCCCAACATGATCTGCGGCCAGGATGCCGGCAACATCGAAACCTCGGACGCACCCCTGTGGTTTTTTGCCTGCTGCCGGGACATGCTGGAGAAAACCGGGGATGCGGCCTTTCTGGATCAGGACCTGGGGGGCCGGACCGTCAGGCAGGTC
>DATHSR010000021.1:0-3254 GCA_035464035.1 Desulfotignum sp.
GGCTGGCCCCTGGGCATCCATGAACGGGACAAGATTCTGGTGATGTTGGCTGAAACCATGCCGGGCAAACAAAACTCACGGGCCAGAGTAACCCTGCTCAACCAGAAGGGGGTGCCCGTCAATACAAAATCCGGTCAGTACGGCGGAAAATGGGATTGCAAAAAATTCTCTGACAATCTGCGGCTTGCAAGGCAGCGGCTTGAAAAGAACAGCAAATCTGAGTAATCTCGAAGAAAAAACACTAAGAAAACAAATCAGCGCATTGATGTGCCGGATAGGCCAACTGAAAACAAGACGGGCCTTCCAGAAATTTCCGTAAAAACCTCTGAAAGGCCCGTCTTTTGTACCTGGTACCGAAGAGAGGACTTGAACCTCCACCCCTTGCAGGACTAGATCCTAAGTCTAGCGTGTCTACCAATTCCACCACTTCGGCTTTGGATCTGGCATTGAAAAAAAAGATGGTGCCGAAGGGGAGATTCGAACTCCCACAAGCGTACGCTCGCCAGTCCCTGAAACTGGTGCGTCTACCAATTCCGCCACTTCGGCACATCTGTAGACCGCTTTTTCAGCAGCAATTTAGCATTGCGTTAAAGCGATGGTTGGGATATATATATGCGTTTGGAACATTTGTCAAGAATATTTATTTGGGCTGTAGGTAAAATATGCAACTCGTAAAGACACTGGGCCAGATTCCTGTTCCTTTTAAAAATGCCGTGGTCACCATCGGCAATTTTGACGGGGTCCACAAAGGACACCAGGCACTGCTGCACCAGGTTATATCAAAAGCAAAGAAACTGTCCGGGACCTCGGTGGCCCTGACATTTGAACCCCATCCTTTGCGGGCTTTGGGAATTGCCACACCGCCCCTCATTACCCGCCATGACCAGAAAATGGAACTGCTGGCCGCCACCGGTATCGATGTGGTGATCTGCCTGACCTTTGACAGACAGTTTGCCGATATGTCCGCCGAAAACTTCATCCAGGAGATCCTGGTGAATAAAATCGGCATGAAAACGATCATTATAGGACCGGATTACACCTTTGGAAAAAACAGAACCGGCAACATCGACCTGCTCAAGAAACAGGGTAAAATTCTGGGATTCGAGGTGATTGTGGCGGACTGGATCAAGGATCAGGCCAGTGGAGAACACCGGATTTCCAGCACCCGTATCCGCAAGATCGTCATGGATGGAAAAGTGGAACAGGCCAAGAAATTTCTGGGCCGTCACTACCAGATCCGTGGCAAGGTGATCCAGGGGCGCAGCCGGGGCGGCAGCCAGCTGGGATTTCCCACGGCAAACATCAAGCTGCATGATGAACTGTGCCCCAAATTCGGGGTGTATGCCGTGACCGTGGAAACGGTTTACGGCAACTACCTGGGTGTTGCCAATATCGGGTTTTCCCCCACGTTTGACGACCACATGTTCACCATCGAGGTCCATATTCTGGATTTTGATCATGACATCTACGGAACGCGTATCCGGGTGAACATGGTGGCCCGGCTGCGGGACGAGAAAAAATTTTCAGGCATCCGGGAGCTGTCTGAACAGATCCGGAAAGATATCGATATTGCAAAGGATTTACTGGAAAAAAATGGCGTTGTTGAAAATTGTCACATATCCTGAAAAATCACTTTCCCAGCCCTCGGCCAGGGTGGACACCATCGACGATGCGGTCCGTCAGCTGATCCGGGACATGGGGGAAACCATGTTTCATGAGTCCGGTGTGGGACTGGCCGCCCCCCAGGTAGGGGTCAACCAGCGGATACTGGTGTATGATGCACGGGCCGATGATCCTGAAAATGACGGATCCGAGGAAACCGTGGTGGCACTGATCAACCCTGAAATCATCAATGCAGCAGGCAGTTTTATATCAGAAAATGAAGGCTGCCTGAGTGTGGTGGATTTCAGAGCGGATGTAAAACGTTATGAAACCGTGACGGTCCGGGCCCAGGATGTGGACGGGAACCTGTTAGAATTTGAGGCAAGCGGTCTTCGGGCGGTGATCATGCAGCATGAAATCGATCACCTGGACGGCATCCTGTTCATTGACCGGATCAGTTCCCTGAAACGGACCATGTATAAAAAGCGCCTGATGAAAAAACTCAAGGAAGACCAGTTATCATGACCGGCTCTTCAGTCACCCGCATCGTCTACATGGGCACCCCGGAGTTTGCCGTGCCCCCGCTCAACGCCCTGGCCGCACGCAGGGATTTTGACATCTGTCTGGTGGTCACCCGACCGGACCGTCCCAAAGGAAGGGGCAGAAAACCGGCCCCCCCGCCGGTGAAAACCTGTGCCCAGGATCTGGGCCTGCCGGTGTTCCAGCCGGAAAAACTCAACACGGAGGAGTCTTTTGAGCGCCTGGCTGACCTGAATCCCGACTATTTTGTGGTGGCAGCCTATGGACAGATCCTTTCCCGGCGCATCCTGGATATTCCCAGAAAATATCCCGTCAACATCCATGCATCGCTTCTGCCAAAATACCGGGGAGCTGCCCCCATCCAGGCAGCCATCTTGCATATGGAAAAAGAAACCGGGATCACCACCATGGTCATGGCAAAAGAACTGGATGCCGGCGACCTGCTGCTGTCCGCCAGAACTCCCATCCATCCCAATGAAACCGCCCGGGAGCTGCATGACCGGTTGTCCGTTATGGGTGCGACCCTGATTCTGGAAACCCTGGACCAGCTCCGGAAAAACAGGCTGGTCCCGGTCCCCCAGGATCACGGGTCCGCCACTTATGCCCCGATGCTCAAAAAAGAGGACGGACGGATCGACTGGGACCTTTCCAGCCAGGCCGTGGCAGCCCATATCAATGCCATGACTCCCTGGCCCGGGGCGTTCACCCATCTGTCAGGCCGGCGGGTAAAAATCTTCCGGGCCGCCGCAGGCAGCAGCCGGGCCACGGCCCCGCCGGGAACCGTGTGCGCCCTGGATTCCGAAGGGATTCACGTGGCTGCGGGCAGCGGCACCGTCATCATCCTGGAACTGATGGGCAGCTCTGGCAAACATCTGTCTGCAGATGCATTTTTACGGGGACATGCCCTGGACCTGTCCGACCGGTTTGAGTGATCCATGGGCCTGGACACCCCCCGGGAGGCAGCCCTGGAGATCCTGCTGCGCTGTACCGACAAAAACACCACCCTGGACCGCACCCTGGATGCGTTTGAACCGCATCTGGCAAAATTATCCCAGGCGGACCGGAACCTGTGCCATGCCATTGTGTTCGGGGTGCTGCGACACCAGAATTTT
>DATHSR010000022.1:0-4032 GCA_035464035.1 Desulfotignum sp.
ACCTGATTTCTTGCAACCTTATTGTCATATTGCGGGTCAACAAGATAATCAATGCAGCGACTGCCAATCCATGCCTTGGTTGATATTTCCGTCCATGTCGCTTCAGGATAAGCGTTATGAAAATCCTTATAGACCTCTGCATACCCTTCATACCCTTCTTCTGACACATAATTGTCAAGGCCTGGATATAAACAGATCATATACCCGCGCGACAATGCCTCTTCGGCCCAGCCGAAACGCTTGTACTTGGACGGCCAACCATAAAATTTTCCGGGTTCAATAACATCTGTGCAGGGAACATACAACATCACAGGAAACGGCCCCTCACCTTTAGGTATCCACAGCCACATGTCAAACGATACATTATTGGGTGTATCGAAATACAGCTTTACCTGTCGCCTTACAGAACCATCATGAGAATCTTCATATTCTTTTAACATCTCGACTTTAATAATCGAGGGGGTGGTTTGAAAAAACCGTGATTGCCGCAATCGCCTGATCGCTGTTCATCAACCGCTGCCAAAGCAAAAAGGTTTGCCGATTAAACATTTAATCGGCAAACCTTTTTGCTTTGGTGGGCCGTCAGGGTTTCGAACCCCGAACCTACTGATTAAGAGTCAGTTGCTCTGCCAGTTGAGCTAACGGCCCTGCTGAAATTCAACAGCAGGCAAAATATCAGCCAGGGATTTAGATGTCAATGTTTTTTTGATGCCCTGTGGCCCAAACAAACCAGTTGACCCTTTAAAATAAGGTTTGTTATACTTATCTTTTATGTAATATTTGTCAGCACAACCCATCAAATTTTTTTACCTGTGAGGGGACTCATATGAAAAATGCAACATCCGCTGCCCTGTTTAATGAAGCACGACAACTGATACCCGGAGGTGTCAACTCTCCGGTCAGGTCCTGCAACGCGGTGGGCGGTCAGCCGCTGTTCATTGAACGGGGAGATAAGAGCCGGCTTTATGATGCAGACGGCAATGATTATATCGACTATGTACTGTCCTGGGGGCCGCTGATCCTGGGACACCGTCCTCCGGAAGTGATCACAGCCCTCACCCGGGTCCTGGAGATCGGCACCAGCTTCGGTGCCCCCACCCATTTGGAAACACAGCTGGCGCAGCTTTTGGTGGACATGGTTCCGTCCCTGGATATGGTGCGCATGGTGAATTCCGGCACTGAAGCCACCATGAGTGCCATTCGTCTGGCCCGGGGATATACCGGCCGGGATATCATTGTCAAATTTGACGGCTGTTACCACGGCCATGCAGACACTTTGCTGGTGGCGGCCGGATCCGGGGTGGCCACGCTGGGGATTCCCGGCAGCCCCGGTGTGCCGCAATCCGTGATTCAGAACACCCTGTCCCTGCCCTATAACGACAGTGTGAAATTCAGTCAGGTCATGGCACTGAAAGGAGATCAGGTGGCCGGGGTGATCCTGGAACCGGTGGCCGGAAACATGGGCATGGTTCCCCCACGGGCAGGGTTTCTTGAAACCCTGCGGGAACAGACCCAGAAATACGGGGCATTGCTGATTTTTGACGAGGTCATGACCGGGTTCCGGGTGGCAAAAGATTCGGCCCAGGGGCTGTTCAACATCACCCCTGACCTGTCGTGTTTCGGCAAGGTCATCGGCGGGGGGCTGCCGGTGGGGGCCTATGGCGGCAGAAAACAGATCATGGAACAGGTTGCACCCACCGGCGCGGTCTACCAGGCAGGGACCCTGTCCGGTAATCCCCTGGCCATGGCCGCCGGCATTGCCACCTTGACCGCACTGCAGGCGGACGGGGTCTATGAAACCCTGACCGCCCGGACCCAAGCCCTGGTGACCGGTCTCCAGGCAGCGGCCGATGATGCCGGCATTCCATTCCAGTCCGGACATGTGGGTTCCATGGCTGGATTTTTCTTCACCGACCGGCCGGTGTACGATTTTGAGGATGCCAAAACCAGTGATCTCAAGCGGTTTTCCGCCTTTTACCGGGGAATGCTGGAAAAAGGGGTGTATCTGGCGCCGTCTCAGTTTGAAGCCTGTTTTGTATCCCTGGCCCACACCCAGGCGGATATCGATGATACCATTGCCGCGGCAAAATCCGTGATGGCGGACCTTTAATCCATGACCCGGATTCGCAAGATTCATTTGACCGCAGCCTGCGGCACCGGCATGGGAACCCTGGCCTGCATGCTCAAACAGATGGGATATGAGGTCACCGGATCGGACCAGCACGTATATCCACCCATGAGCGACGTTCTGGCAGCCAACGGTATCCGGCTTTTTGACGGGTTTGATCCCGCCAACCTGGACCATGGCCCGGACCTGGTGATCATCGGCAATGCTGTCACAAGGAACAATCCCGAGGCCGTAGCGGTTCTGGAAAGAAACATTCCTTATCTGTCCATGCCCCAGGCAGTGAACCGGTTTGTTGCAGCGGACAAAAAAATCATCCTGGTGACCGGCACCCACGGTAAAACCACCACTGCCGCCATCATGTCCCATATTCTGGCGGTTGCGGGTCTGGATCCCGGTTTCATGATCGGCGGAATTTTACGGGACTATCAGTCCGGGTTCCGTATCGGCGGGGGGGATTACATGGTTATCGAAGGGGATGAATATGATACCGCCTTTTTTGATAAAGGGGCTAAATTCATGCATTATGACCCCTTTATCACCGTTGTGACCGGAGTGGAATTCGATCATGCCGATATTTTTATGGACCTGGACCACGTCAAGTCGGTGTTTGCAAGCCTGGTGGCAAAAGTGGCAGATCAAAGTCACCTGATCGTCTGCAGGGACAGCCCCCATCTGATGGACATTCTGACAGGTCAGCCGGGCAGACCCGTCACCTATGGTACCGGCGGAGACTGGTGGTTCACTGATCCCGTTCAGAAAGACGGCCTTACCCGGGCGAAGATTCACGGTCCGGGCCCGGACTATGAGATTCAAACCCGGCTGCCGGGGCACCACAACCTGATGAATTTTTTGGCCTGCGCAGCGGCGGTCCATATCATCGGTGTGGATACCGGGCGGATACAAGAGGCCATGGCCTCGTTTTCCGGCGTCAAACGCCGGCAGGAGATCCGGGGTGTGAAAAATGGAATCACGGTGATGGATGATTTTGCCCACCATCCGTCTGCCGTCAAGGCCACCATCCGGGCGGTCAAGCCGTTTTACACCCAGGGGCGGGTCATTGCTGTTTTTGAACCCCGCACCAACACCTCCATGCGCCGGTTTTTTCAGGACAGTTATCCGGCGGCGTTTGCCGAGGCCGACATCGTTTGTATCTGCAATCCTGTGACAAAGAAACAGATTCCGGAAAATGAACGGTTTTCTCCTGAAAAACTGGTATCCGACATTGCGGCCCTTGGGGTTGCAGCCCATCATTTTTCCGATACCCGGGAAGTGCTTGCGTTTCTGCCCCCGCAGCTGGCGCCCGGTGACCTGGTGCTGATCATGTCCAATGGCGGGTTTGACAATATCCATACCCGGCTGCTCGAAAAAATTGAATAAACCAAACCAGATCCTATTTCGAGGAAATATAAATGACAAAGACCGATCTAAAGATTGAATGGGACCGCAGATTCAGTGTGGATGTTGAAGAAATAGACGCCCATCAGAAAAAGATGTTTGACATTTTCAATGAGCTCATTGAACTAAAGCAAAAAAAAGCAGACCCCAAAGCCATTGCCAACATGGTTTCTGAGATAAATGATTACGGCAAACTGTATTTTGCCACAGAAGAAAAAATTTTAAAGGAGCGGCAATACCCTGACCGGGAGGTACATGCCAGGGGCCATCGCCGGTTTATCAGAAACGCCATCAGCCTGCGCCGGGAGATCGCTGAGGATGCCGGCAATTTGACGCTGGACGCTATTTTGTCCCTGAGAAACTGGCTGGTGGAACATATTCAGACCAGTGATTCCCTGTACGTGCCTTTTTTGCGAATTCACCGGTATGTTGAAGATGCATCCAGAAAAAACTGACGTCCTTTTCCGCCGGAACCATGATGGATATTGACCGGCTGCATGTACGGCAAG
>DATHSR010000023.1:0-5617 GCA_035464035.1 Desulfotignum sp.
ACAGGCACTTCATGGGTGGCCAGGGTTTCCATGCCTCTGGAAAAGCTCAGCCACAGCCCGGTGACAAAGACCAGGCAGACGGCTGCGGCAACAGCCAACTCCCGGGTCTGCTTTTTGACTCCCCGGACAGATGTATCCCCCCCGGCATGTTGAATCAGCAGTTTTTCGAGCACGGCGCTGTCGTGGATATCATAGATCTGCCTGTTCCGGATCAGGGTAATCTTTCCCCGCTCCTCGGACACCACGATCACCATGACATCGGCCTGTTCTGCCAGGCCCACGGCGGCCCGGTGACGGGTGCCGTAATGCGGGGGCAGGTCCGTTCGTTTTGACAACGGAAGAATCACGCCCACATCGGTAATCCGGTCTCCCTGGATCACCACCGCCCCGTCATGAACCGGGTTGTCCTGCCAGAAGATACTGATCAGCATCTCTTTGGAAAGTTTTCCATCCCAGGAGATCCCCTCTTGCACCACACTTTCCATACCTTTGCTCAGGGGCAATACGATCAGGGCGCCGATTTTATTTCTGGCCAGTTCATAGACACTTTCAACAATGATACCCACAGGGGTTTTCAGCTGCTGGCGGGGGATACTCCACAAGAAAAACTTCAGGTCCCGGGTCTTGAGCACCGATGAAATTTCATTGCGGAATATGACGACGATGACAAGGGCTGCAACGGCAATCACCCCCTGCATCACCCAGCTGGTGATGATCAGACCCATGGAAGATGCCGCCTGGCTGAACACCAGCAACACCACCATGGCCAGAAGCACCCGCAGCACATTGGTTCCCCGGAACAAGACATAAAGCCGGAACAGGATATAGGTGTTGAGTGCGATATCCAGCACATTCTGCCACCCGATGCCAAAAAAATACCCCATGGCCGGTCAGTCCGAAATACTGAATCTGAGGATTTTTATCAGGTTTTCCCGGCTGTCGACAATCTCCACCCGCCAGGGTCCCTTGTCCAGGCTTCTGAGCTGAATGCTGCTGAAGGACGCCCATTTCGGAGGATTCAGCACCAGCCTGGCGCTGGATACCAGGCGATCCTGCCGATACCAGCGATGATAGATAACGGTTTCTTCATGGACCGGATCAAAGGCGGTAAAACAGTACACCCGGCCCAGGGAAATCGAAAAGACAACCCCCTGGTTGACGGGCAGATATCTTTCAATGGTTTCACACATTTCAGCCCGGACCAGGACAGGCGGTTCAGATACCGGCGGCATCGGTATCTCCGTATCCTGGGCCCGGGCCCAGGGAGGAAAGACAACCGCGGCCAGCAGCCAAACCATTATAAAAAAAGATATGCCAAACAATGATTTCATCGGGCATATCATAAACATGATCTCTATTTTTTTTCAAGCTTATTACGCAGCCGTATCCAATACGCTGGCACAAAACAAACAAACCTGATACGCTGGCGGCAAAAAATTGTAAAACCGCTTTAATTTTGATATGAAGGATCCGCTGTCATGAAATCCCATGTTGTGATTCTTGCCACCGGCGGCACCATCGCCGGAATCAGCCAGGCCCCTTCCCGGATCGGTTACAGCCCGGGCCAGATGGGTATCCGGAAAATGATTCAATCAGTGCCGGACCTGGAACGCTTGGCCAGGATTTCAGGCGAGCAGATCGCCAATGTCGGCTCTCAGGACATGTCGTTTGAAATCCTGACCCGCCTGACCTGCCGCATCAATGATCTGCTCACACAGGACGATATCCACGGCATTGTGGTGACCCACGGTACCGACACCATGGAGGAGACCGCCTTTTTCCTGAACCTTACCGTGAACAGCCCCAAACCGGTGGTGGTAACCGGGGCCATGCGGCCGGCAACCGCTATTTCCGCCGATGGTCCCTTGAACCTGTTCAATGCCGTGGCAGTGGCTGCGGATGCGCACGCCCGGGAGCGGGGAGTGCTGGTGGTCATGAACGACCGGATTCACGGGGCCCATTCTCTGACCAAAACCAACACCACCTCCGTGGAAACATTTCTGTCTCCCATCAACGGACTGGTGGGCACAGTCAATTACGGCAGAACCGCATATTTCCGTTTTCCTTTCAGGCGGCATACCTATCTGAGCGAATTTTCCGGCCGGTTCCGTGATTCTCCCCCGCTGTCTCTGCCCCGGGTGGATATTGTGTATGCCTGTATCGATATGCCCCCGGACCTGATTGACTGCTCCGTGGCCGGTGGTGCAACCGGCATTGTCATTGCCGGAGACGGCAACGGTAACATGAACCAGACCACTGTCAAAAAGGCATCCCAAAAGGCGGACCAGGGAATTTTTATCGTGAGAAGCTCCCGGGTGCCCACCGGCACGGTGGGCCGGAATGTGGAACTGGATGACGATGCCTGCAAGTTCATTGTCTCAGATGAGCTCAACCCGGCCAAGGCCAGGATACTGCTCATGCTGGCCATTTCAAACCAGTATGACCGGGACAGAATTCAGCAGCTGTTTTACACCTATTGACCCGGGCAGATCACCCCGGCGGCAGGCTGTCCAACGGCAGATAGATCCGGGATCCGGCGGGCAGATTGGCGAAATTGGTGATATCTTCGCCGGTTTTCAAACGGCCCGGGGGCAGGAAATAAACCGTTGACCGGTCTTTGTATTTTTGACCCGCAATCTGGTAAGCGGTTTTTTCGCTGGTGATGAAAAACGGTCCCTGGTACCCCACAATCAACCGGGTATTTTGGGGCAGGTCATCCCAGTCTGAAATGCGGGAGCCCGGATAGACCGTACCCGAAGGCAGAAAATAGATGGTGGAGTCAACCCCGTAGGCCGGCCCGGCATGGGACCAGGCGGTCAGGCGGTCGGTAATGACTTTCAACGGGCTGACCGATTCCACGGTCGCCGGGACCTCTTCCTGCTGATTGACCAGCACCCGGGTGTTCACCGGCAGCAGATGCCATCCTACGGCATCATGGATCCGGTCTCCGGTAAGCCGGTGGCCGTTGGGCAGGACATACACAGTGGTCCGGCTGTTGTAATCCTCGCCGGCAATGGCCCAGGCGGAATTCTCCCTGGAAATCAGGTTGGAGACCGGCCCGGTGGCCGCCACCCGGGCTGCCACCGCCGGCCTGGGACTGTAAAAGATATTTGCCAGATACGGGTCAGGCAAAAGCCGGCCGGCTCTGACATCCGGGTCGGCATCCACCGTGGGACCCAGACCGGCCCGGGACCGGTCAAAGTTCTTGGCGCACCTTTTTCTGCCCCGGTGATCCTTTTGAAACCATGGATTGGGCCGGCCGAACGCCACCTGACTGTGGGTGAGCACCGCCTTGTCATCCAGGCCGTAGAACTTTTGCAGAATCTTGATGAGCAGGGCCGCAGACCGGTACTGGGCGTCTGTCAACGGTGCATTGTGATATCCCACCAGCTCGATTCCGAGGGAAATCGAGGAGATATCCTGCCGTCCCTGCCACATGGACAGCCCGGCATGGTCGGCCCGAAACTCTTTGTCCAGGATCCGGAATGTTTCTCCGTTTCTGGCGATCACATAGTGGGCATGGCCCCCGGGAGTGCTGCGGCCGCTGGCAAACTGTTTTCCTTTGGATACCACCCGCAGGGTGGCGGACAGACCCAGTTCCGATGTATGCACGACAATATACCGGGTTTCTTCCCGCCGCACCTTTTTAAAACTGCTGTTCAGCCGGTTTCTGTGGTCAATGATGCCTGCCTGAAACTGCTGGTAATCGGACCGGGTGAAGGTCATGCCGGCGGCAGAATCAGAAAAACCACTCACAAACAGAACCAGTGCCGTGGCAAAGGCGATTTTCCATTTGTCCCATCGAAGCTTCATGGCGCCAGTATACCAATGAACCGTCAAAAGGCAACTGAACTTTTTACCGGCATGTTGGGGTTGACAAAAAACAGGGTCCTGTCCTAAACTAGATGCTTCCACATTTTTGATCACAGGACCGCGTTATCCGAACATACTTGACTGAAAGGGTAAAATCATATGGAACAGACCGAGCGCAAAGCCTCCTATTTTGATTTGTTTGTTGAAGTGACCAAAACCATTACAACTTCTCAAAACATGGATGACATTTTCGCGCTGATCACAGGGAAACTGCCTGAAATCATGGCGCTGGATGCCTCGACCATCCGCCTGCTGGATGTGTCCGGCCGGAAACTGGTATTGCGCAGCGCCAGCGGCTTGAGCGATGCCTACCTGAACCGGGGTCCCATTGACCATGAGGAACCGGTGTTCAAGGCCCTCAAAGGCCGTCCCATCGTCATTGAGGATGCCGCATCCGATCCCAGGGTCCAATACCCGGACGCCACCCGGAAGGAAGGCATCTGTGCCATTCTGGTGGTTCCCATCGCAATCCGGGGCCAGATCACCGGCATTTTACGGGTATTGTCAAAAAAACCCCGCACCTTCAACCAGGACGAAATCAATTTTGTTGCGGCACTGGGAGAGCAGTGCGGGATCGCCATTGAAAATGCCCGGATTTTCGCGGACCAGCTGACCCAGCTGACCTATTTTGAAACCATCCATGCCATCAGCAAAAAGATCAATACCACCTATGAACTGGACGAGATCCTGGATCTGATCGTCACCCGCCTGCCGGCGGTCATGAACCTGAAGGCCGCCACCATCCGGCTGATGGAAGAAAACAAGGGAAAGCTGGAATTAAAGGCCGCCCACGGCCTGAGCCGGTCCTATCTGGAGCGAGGTCCCCTGGACAAGGAACTGGCCACCTTTTATCTGAAGCAGGGGGAACCGGTGGTCATTCTGGATGCCAAAAAAGACATCCACACCAAATACCACAAGGAGGCGGAGCTGGAAGGCATCAGCAGTATTCTGGCCGTACCCGTCACCTTTGACGACGAGGTGATCGGGATTCTGCGGCTGCTCACCGAAACCGTGCGCCAGTTCTCCCATGCAGATATCAATTTCGCCCTGGCCATTGCCGAACAAAGCGGCATTGCCATCCAGCGCGCCATCGACTACAACCGTTTAAAACAGCGCTGCAAAGAATAGACACCGCCTGAAAAAAAAGGAATCGTTCATGAAATTCACCATGGATCACTTCAACATCAATGTGCTGGATCTGGAAAAAAGCCTGGCCTTTTATGAAAACGCTTTGGGCCTCCATGAAACCCGCCGGAAGACCGCAGATGACGGCAGTTACATCATTGTGTATCTCGAAGACGGCACCAGTTCCGCCAAGCTGGAACTGACCTGGCTCAGATCACAGGAAACACCCTATGATCTGGGGGATGAGGAATTTCATATCGCCTTTACAACCGATGCGTTTGAGGCGGCCCATGACCTGCACAGAAAAATGGACTGCATCTGTTTTGAAAACAGGGAAATGGGCATCTACTTCATCAACGACCCGGACGGATACTGGTTGGAAATCGTGCCCAAGCGATGATTTTGACCTTTTTGAACCACGCGGCCGGAAACTGACATCTCGTTATGTATATCCCCACCACCATGGCCGAAGTGAACACCCTTGGCTGGGACCGGCTGGACATAATTCTGGTCACCGGCGACACCTACATCGACTCGCCCTTCATGGGCGTGGCCGTGATCGGAAAAGTGCTTCTGAACCAGGGATTCAGGGTGGGGATCATTGCTCAGCCGGGATTGA
>DATHSR010000024.1:0-5898 GCA_035464035.1 Desulfotignum sp.
TAACGCCCTCAAGAATCAGCCGGTTCTGGCTGTCGTACACCATCATTTTTCCGCCGGCGATAAACTTGCCGTCGGAAAAATAGCTTTCCGTAAAAATTTTTCCGGCATCGGCATAGGCAAACAGATTCACCTTATGGGCCAGGGTCGTCTGCGGAGCTGACAGCAGCACCGCAAGGAATCCGGCAGCCAGACAGATCATTTTTTTCATGACATCCTCCCATCAGGGCTTAAATCATATATTTTTGAAAAAAACAACCCGGCTATTTCATGTCCCGGGTAAACACCCAGATGACCGCCCCGATCTCAACCGCCTTTTCCACCCCGTCATGGCTCAACGTCCAGTCCGCTTCATTGAGGGCTGCAAACCCCCACCAGCCGGCCCGGGGCATGGCATAGCTGAACACACCGTTTTCATCGGCCTTCACCACCTGGGTGACATAGGGGTCCGAGGGGGGGATCACAAAATTCGGATTTCCCGGAGATTCGTTCAGATATTCCACCTCCACTTCGGCGAATGGCACCGGCCGGCCCTTGAGCAGCACCTGACCGGTGAACAGGTTCCCGGTCCACAACCCATAGGGACGGGTGAACGGTATGATCTCGGTTTCCAGTTCCAGATGGTCGTCCCACCCCGTTTCCAGCGAAAAGGCATTGACACAGACCTTGGTATAATGCACGATAAATGCATCTTCTGAAGGTTCCCAGTAGGGCTGCGGCTCTACAAAAAAGGTATGGTCTCCCGGCCTTTGGACCTGATAGTCTGTTTTCCAGAAGGTAAATGTTCCTTCCTGGCCGGCATGGCTGCCGCTGCTCTTTTTCAGGGTCGGCATCAGATCGATTTTCCTGCCGCCATGCATCACCCCGAACTGTCTGGGCTTGTCCATCTCCATGTAATGTCCTTCCATGGGATGGATGAACTTGATTTCCAGGTGAAGTGTGCTGCCGGAATCCTGGGTCACGATATCCATGGATGGAATCACGGCGCCGAAATGGGCGGATACCGAACCAGGGACGATGAGAAACACCGCTGCAATCAAACTTACAATCGATAGTCTGTTAAACATACTCATAATCCTTTCCACGCATTCGTTAAAATTCAATGGCCGGCTGCCGCCATTCCCCATGGCGTTTGTTTTGAATCGGACATCCAGACAAAAAAAGGCCACAAAGGGGTTTCTTTTTTACAAAAGAACGGACCTTCGTGGCCTTTTTATCTTTTTTAACAGGTGCCGGCAAAAACCGGTTGACGCGCCAGCGGCTTCAGCCGCAAGTTACAGATACTGTGAGTATCAGATATCGTTCACGGTTTCAAGTTCTTTTTCACTTCAGAGGCATTAACACCAGGGTGGTCACCGTATGGCCGTCAATGGCCGAATCACTGAACCACCAGTATTTTTTTTCACCGGACATGAACCCTGGGATCTGATCTTTCTGATGGGGATGAAAGGTTCTGCCCGAAACTCCGCCCGGCAGAACTGCCATGATTTTTTCCGTATCTGCAAAGTCCACCACCATGCGCATGGATGCACAGTGGGTGACTTCAAACGGGGCATCAAAATCATACCAACCCCGGTACAGGGTTTCACCGGAGCCGCCCATGGGCATGGGTCCGGTTCCCAGCAGATTTTTCAGGCGGCCTTTTCTTGCCATGGAATTCACCAGGTCCAGTGTATGGATCCGGCCCCACTGCCAGTAATGCGGATCCGGCCCCATCCGGTCTTCCAGCAGACCCCTGGCTTTAAGGCCAGCGGTCCGGAAAAGATCCGCCAGGGTTTCTTTTTTATCCGGGGTCCGCACATCATCAAACCATTCCGACCGGCCGGCCAGTATCATCTGCTGCAGCCTTTCCTGCCAGAAATACCAGGTGCCCAGCAGCAGCGTGCTGTTTTCTTCTCCCAGTTCATCGGCAAACACCTGCCTGGCAAATTCGGTATACACGGCCTGAAAGACCGCCGGGCCCGGCGCTGCGGCATCATCCATGTAATCCCAGGCGTCAAGGATTTCTGCCATCTGCCGGGTATCCGGGTCACGGCGCAAGGCATCCGCCATCACCGGGGCAATGACCTGGGCCATCCGGTTTTTCACATCCCGCTGAACCTGCCACATCTGGCCGGGGTTTTTGGGAACCGGGCTTTCCATCAATTCCCTGAGCCGTTCATACCGGTACCGGGGCGCAAAATAGGAGGAATAATAATAGGGATACGCACTGTCAACGGTTTTGTGGTTGCAGGTGCCCACCCAGCCGCCATCCGGATTCATGGATCCAGGCATCTGATCCGGAGGGATCCAGCCCAGCCAGGTATCGGAACTGTCTGTGACCGGGTGAGGAAAGGCGCCATGTCCGTCTGTCCGAATGGGCACCCGGCCGGAGACCTGGTGACCGATGCTGCCGTCTGCATCGGCAAACACCCAGTTCAGGCAGACCATGGAAATCTGTTTGAGTATCGCTGCCAGATCATCCGCGTTTTTCGCCGCCAGAATATCGATCAGGCCGATGCGGGGGGTCATGGATTCAGCCGGAGCGAACCGCAGGGAAACCGGCCGGTCTGAAGGAACTCCGGCCAGCACATCCGAAATAACAGGACCCCGCCGGGTGGAACGGACAACAAGGGTTTCGGTACGGAACCCCTCCGGAATATCCTTGTCCCTGATTTTGAGCGTCTCTTCACGGACATCAAAGGCAATGGCGACCTCCCCTTCCAGGTAGCGGCCCGGTTCGGCCGGATCCTGGCGTTCAATATACAGATCCTGCATGTCTCCATAGTTGTTGGTCATGGCCAGGGCGACATGGTCGGTCCGGCCCATGGACATGCCCGGAATACCGGGAATATTGGCGCCCACTGCCCGGATGTCCGGACTGATCAGCCCCACCGGGTACCACACCCCGGGCAGAATCCGGGGGTCCAGGTGGGGGTCCCCGCAAAGCAGCGCCCCCCCTGTTTCGGACAGGCTTGCCGAAACCGCCCAGTTGTTGCTGCCGGCCCGAAGGAACCGGTCCTGGAGAAACCCAGACACCCGGGTGATCCGGGTGTCAAAAACCCCCAGCTCTGATTCCGGGGGAACTAAAATATCCCCGGTATCTGCCGGATCATCCGGATGGATGTTCACGGGCAGCACCTGAACCGTTTTTTCATATCCCACCGTCTCCAGAAGCATCTGTAGGATGATTTCGGTATCCAGATTGGCGGCGGTGGCATATCCCAGGTAATACACAAGGCTCAGAGAATCGGCGACATCCCATTTTTCAGGAACCATGCCGGTCAGCCTGAACTCCAGCGGCATGTCATGGGAGGAGGTCTCAACAAACGCGTTGATGCCGTCCACATACTTCTGAAACTGGCCGGCGGTTCCTGGATCCAGGATTTCTGCCTGGCGCAGGGCCATGCGGTGAAGACCGATGGTGCGCATACGGCGATCCAGATCCAGCGACGCTTCTCCGGTCAGCTCGCTGACCCGCCCCTGGGCCAGCATCCTTAGAAACTGCATCTGGAACAGACGGTCCTGGGCGGTTACAAACCCCTGGGCCATGAGCAGATCATTCAGGTTCCGGGCCCGGATATAGGCCATCCCGTTTTCATCACGCTGCACGGTCACCCGGTCGGTCAGCCCGGAAATCGCCAGAGTGCCCCGGGTCTGAAAATTATTCAAAAGGGGCAGGCTGTAAAATCCGATGGTGACAGCCACTGCCGAAAACATGACGATGCCCAGAATCCGGCGCAATACACTCAACTGTCTCCCCCTTTAAAAATACTGATGTCATCGGAAACATGGTTTTTTGATCATAAAAAACACCCCTGTCCGTGTCAACCTGATTTGTCCGGCGACAAATCAGTCCGAATTGCGGGGGGCTGTCCCATCACTTTCAAATTTCAAAAAAAAGGGCACAACCGATCCGGACAAAATCAGCAGGCCGGTCACCAAGAACCCGGCAGCAAAATATCCTTTTTCTCCCAGAATGCCGATAAGTAAAGGCACCCCGCCGCCGCCCATTAAAAAAGCCACTGGAATGGTAAAGGACACAGCGATGTTTCGGATCTGTTGGGTACCGATATTTGACAAAGCGGCAAACGCCGGTGGAAAGAAACAGACCGCCAGCACCGGCTGGCAGAAAATGGCCGCCTGTCCGAGCCGGCCGGAAAACAGACCAATGGAAAAAACCAGAAGACCACTCATTGCCAGAACCGCAGTGAGCACGATTTTCAGACCCAGCCGGTCGGAAATCCAGCCGATAAACAAGGGCATGGGCAAGGTGGCCACCCGGGAAAGGGTGATCAGGGTGTTGGCCTGAGACTGCACCATACCATGTTCATTGACCAGAAACAACGGAAGCATGGCATACACCCCCAGGGTGCCGGACACCCCCAGGCTGAACAGCAGTATCATCCACCAGAAAGAACGCAGGGTCAGCAGGGAGTAAAGAGAGTTGAAAACAGGGGCTTCGCCGGCAAAATCCCTGATGCCGGCGAACCGGAGAAACGAACACCCCAGAAGAATGGAAACGGTGCCTGTAACCAGCAGAACATGGCGCCAGGACATCCACAGTAAAAGGGCTTCACAAATTATGGGGGCCAGAAGAAAACTCAAGTTAGGGGCCATTTCATGAATACCCATGGCCTTTCCCCAGTTTTTCCGGGAAATGGTTGCCGTGAGCACGGCGATGCCGGACGGCATGTACAAAGCGGATGTCATGCCCACCACAAATATTCCCAGCCGCATGGCAAAAAGGCTTTGACTGAACCCGGTCATGATGAAGGCCAGCCCGGTTGCCACCGCCGAAAGCACAATGGTGTTCCGGTGCATGATCCGGGAGGAAACAAATCCGGAACACAGCAGTGAAAGGCAGTAACCGGAGGCGGAAAAAAGGAAAAACGATCCGGCTTCATCCCGGGTCAGGCCCATATCCGGCAAAATGGTGGGCATCAAAGGTGAGATGATGATGCGTATGATGAAATTCATAAAAAATATGGACGTCAGAAAAAACAACGGGAAATATTGGGAGTGGCGCATCTGGTTTTCCTGGCCCTTGTTTGAACGGATTGTTTCCAAAATGCCCTCATCCCCATTACCATTTTGATCAGGACATGAAAAGCTTTTTCAACACTGAATAAGAAACCGCTCGTGAATCAATTTCCGAATACCGGCACACAGCGGATAAAAAGGGCACATCATCTGCTTCGGGGCAGAAACGTCTGTCAGAACAGCATTTCCACCTCATACACATCCCGGTCAAGCCGGCTGGTTACCCGGGCGCTGCATTTCTGGGCCAATTTGATCATGGCGGTATTCTCACACAGGATATCCGCTTTGAATCCCTTGATCCCTTTTGATTTCGCGTACTCAGCCATTCGTTTCTGCAGCGTTTTGCCCACCCCCCGGCCATGCCATTCGTGTAAAATCATATATGCCACTTCAGCCAGGTTTGTGGAAGGATCCACCACATAAAACGAACTGCCGATGATCTGCTCATTTTCACGGTCTCCTAAGGTGGCGACAAATGCCATCTCATTTTCATAGTCAACATTACAGAAATGCTCGGCTTCTGAAATCGAAAGCTGTTTCAAGTGACGGAAAAACCGGGTATAGACATCTCCTGAGGGCAGCTTGTAGAAAAGATCCTGAAGCCCTGTGACATCACTTGCTTTCGATGGCCGGACAACGATCCGGGTCTGGTCACTGAGCGCCATTTCTCTGTCTTCTCCCTGGGGATAATGGCACTCCAAGGTCCCGTCACTCTTGCATTTCAAATCCTGATCCTGCCTGAGGTATTGTAATCTCTTTGCTTCCTCCAGAAGCCACGGCCTGAATGAGGGATGGGCGACCTCAATGAGCGCCAGCGCTTTCTCCCTGATTGACTTGCCGAATAAATAGGCGGCACCGCATTCGGTCACCACATACTGG
>DATHSR010000025.1:0-2087 GCA_035464035.1 Desulfotignum sp.
CGCCAACATCATGACCGACAACGAAGGCAGCGCCACCGGTGGCTTCGGGGCGGTCATGGGGTCCAAACAGCTCAAGGCGGTTGCCGTGAACGGCAGCGGCAACATTGCAGCGGCCCACCCGGACCGGCTCACGGCGTTGAACCGGCGGGCCCTCGATCTGAACCGCAGAGAACCCATGTTTCTGCCGTTCAATCCCCACCAGGTGTGGCGGACCGGAAAATCGGGCTGCTTTCAGTGCGGGCTGGACTGCATGTACCGGAACCGGCTTCAGACCGCATCCGGAGACACCCTGGTGAGAAAATGCCAGTCCATGTTCGTGTATTTCCCCTGGGTGGCGGGCCGGCCGGACCTGTCCTCCGAGATCGCGGTGGCGGCCACCGGCATCTGCAACGACCTGTCCCTGTGCACCATGGAGATGACCAATATCATCCACTGGCTGACCGGGTGCCACAAAGCCGGCGTGCTGACGGAAAAACAGACCGGCCTGGACATGTCACAGCTGGGAACCTTGGAATTTTTCACCGCGCTCACGGAAATGATCAGCCGCCGGCAGGGGTTCGGCGACATTCTGGCCCAGGGGCTGCTCAGGGCCGGGCAGATCCTGGGGCCGGAAGCCCAGGCCCAGTTTGCTCCTGAAGTGGCCGGCGTAGGGGACGGGGCCACCTATTCGGCCCGGGAGTATCTCATGAACGGGCTGCTGTACGCGTTTTCCCCCCGGCAGCCCATTGCCATGCTCCACGAGATCAGCCGCCTCACCGGACTGTGGGTGATGCACAAAAACGATCCGAACACCTCCCCGGTCTCCAATGAGGTGTTCCGAAAGGCCGCAACCCGGTTCTGGGGCCATGACCGGGCCTGGGACCTGATGACCCATGAGGGCAAAGCTCAGGCCGCCGTGAAGATCATGGACCGCACTTTTGCCAAGGACAGCCTGGGGCTGTGCGATTCCTGCTGGCCCGTGATGGTGTCCTGGCACACCCCGGATCATGTGGGCGAACCGGATCTGGAAGCCCGCACCTTCAGTGCGGTCACCGGTATTGACATGGATGATGCCGGGCTGCACACCGTAGGCGAACGTATTTTCAACCTGGAACGGGCCATCCTGATCCGGGAAGGGCGGCGTTCTCCGGTTGACGATGATGTGGCGCCGTTCAATTATACCGAACCGGTTCAGACCGTGTTCATGAACCCGGAGGTGCTGGTGCCGGGCCCTGGGGATCAGGTGCACTCCCGCAGGGGCATGACCCTGGGCAAAGACGAGTTTGCCGCGATGCGAAAAGAATTCTACACATTGCGCCGATGGGATCCGGACACGGGAAAACAGCTTCCCGATGCCCTCGAACGGCTCGGCCTGGCAGATCTGTGTTGAACCAAACTGAAAAAAACCGATGCGGCCCGCCGCAGTTAACCTCTGTTTACCCAAAGGATCGACCAACGACATGAACCTGAACACATTTTCCATGGACTGTTTTTCCCTCAAGGGGAAGACAGCCATTGTCACCGGCGGCAACACCGGTCTGGGCCAGGCGTTTTCCCTGGCCCTGGCCAAAGCCGGGGCAGACATATTCATCCCCGGCATGATCCAAGAAAAAGGAGAAACCCGGGATCTGCTGCAGGCCCAGGGCGTGAAAACCGGGTTCCTGACCATTGACATCACCCGGCACATGGCCTGTGAACAGGTGATGTCAGCCTGTCTGGAAACCTTTGGAGGCGTGGACATCCTGGTGAACAACGCCGGCATCTGCCGGCTCAATCCGGTGCTGGCCTTTGACAGAAACGACTGGGACCCCATGCTGGCCGTCAACCTGACCGCCGCCTTTGAGCTGAGCCGGGAGGCGGCAAAGCATATGATCCCCAAAAAAAGCGGCAAAATCATCAACATCTGTTCCCTGTTCTCCTATCTGGGGGGGCGGATGTCGCCGGCCTATGCCGCATCCAAGCATGCCCTGGCCGGGCTGACCAAAGCCTTTTGCGATGAACTGGCAGAACACAACATCCAGGTGAACGGTATTGCCCCGGGATACTTTGCCACTGCCATCACCTGCCAGACCCGGTCCGACCCGGTATCCAACCAGCGGGTCCTGGAC
>DATHSR010000026.1:0-7259 GCA_035464035.1 Desulfotignum sp.
GGATTTATGTTTGTCTTTCATGGTTCATCCTCCCACTCTCCGACATCATTTCCGTTAACACCGGAACGATCCTGGAGAGTCATTTTTACGCAGATCGTCCGGAATCCGGAGATCCGCGGGGTTTGTTTCTGATGGAGTCGCTTTCCAGATTCCCCTGATGCTGGGTTTAATCGCCCGGTCAGTATCGGCCCCACATCTAATAATATAACCATTGAACAAAAAAATACCACTTTGCGGCATATTTTTATTGATGATCTGCGTTTGTCATCACCCTGCGGGCGATGACCCTTTGAAAGGATTTGTGCGGGTTTTGAGCCACGCGGCAGCCCCGGATGACAGATGGGGTGAAATCCGCTCAAACACCTGCCGGTGATACCGGTCAATCCAGGAAACCTCCGCATCCGTCAGCAGGGAGATATCCACCAGCTCGCGCTCAAAATGGCACCATGTCAGGTTTTCAAATCTCAGAAACCGGCCGAATTCCGTGTGGCACGCTTCTGTGACCAGCACCATGTTTTCCAGACGGATGCCGTATTCTCCCTCCCGGTAAAGGCCGGGTTCGTTGGTCAACACCATGCCCTCTTCCAGGGCCACATCCACCGGATGCGGACTGATGCGGGCCGGGCCTTCATGAACGCACAGAAAAAATCCCACGCCGTGCCCGGTGCCGTGGCCGAAATTCATCCCCTGCTGCCACAGAAACTGCCGGGCCAGGGTGTCGATCTGGAACCCTCTGGTGCCTTCGGGAAAACAGGCGGTGGCCACGGCAATATGTCCTTTGAGCACCAGGGTGTAATCGGTGATCTGCCGGGGGGTCGGCGTTCCCAGGCAGAGGGTGCGGGTGATGTCCGTGGTACCGGTGAGGTAGTTGCCCCCGGAGTCGGTGAGAAACATCCCGGTGTTCTCAAGCCGGACATCGGTCTGGGAGCCGGCGGTGTAATGACACATGGCGGAATGGTCCCCAAACGCCATGATGGGATCAAAGCTGTTGGAGATAAAATCAGGCTGCCGGCGGCGCAGGTCGTACAGTTTTTGTGCCGCACTGATTTCGGTCACCGGATCTTCAGGGTCCTTTGCAGACAGCCAGTAAAGAAAACCGATCACGGCGGCCCCGTCTTTGAGGGCCGTGTCCCGCAGGTGCCGGATCTGGGTGTCGTTTTTCACCGCCTTGAGCCGGCCGGCCGGGCTTGGCTTTTCCACAATCTTGCAGGCGGGGTTGATACCGGCGGCCAGGCCGGCGGCGGTCATATCCGGATCCAAAAGCACACAGGCTTGGCCCGGCAGTTTCCCCAGGGCGGTATCGATATCAGTGTAACCAGCCAGGCTCACCCCGTCTGCCGCCAGGCGGCCGGCCAGATCCCTGTCCACCTTGTCCGGGTGGATGAACAGCTGAACCTGATCCGGCATCACCAGGGCAAAGGCGATATTCACCGGATTGTGGGGCGAATCCGACCCCCGCAGGTTGAAAGTCCAGGCAATGTCCTCCAGTCCGGTCATGACATGGCAGTCCGCTCCGGTCTGTGCCAGGGCCTGCCGGATCTGTGCGATCTTGTCGACCCGTGACTGGCCGGCAAAGCGCACATCAAACTCCCAGGCCGGTGTGACCGGCATGGGCGGCCGGTTCTGCCAGAGGTCTCCCACCAGATCCAGGTCGGTACGCAGCCGGATCTGCCGGACATCCCACAACTGACGGTATGTTCTTTCCTGGCTTCGGGAGAGGACCCGGCCGTCAATGGCAACGGTATCAAAAGGAGACAGGGTGTCAAAAATCCAGCGGTGACATTCCGGCACATCCTTGTCCCCGGATTTGAACAGTTCAAATTCCGATCCCTGCATCTGGGAGCCGGCCTGGAACCAGTATCGGAAATCGGTCCACAGGATGGCCCGGGTCCGGGTGATCACGGCCACGCCGGCAGACCCGGTAAACCCGGTAAGCCAGGCCCTGGCCTGCCAGTGGGCGGTGACATATTCACTCTGGTGGGGGTCGGCGGAGGGCACCACCAGAGCGGCGATCTGGTGTGCCGTCATCCTCTGTCTCAAGGCTGCCAGTTTCTCATCGGTTTTCACAAAAACCCTTTCTTATCATCTGGTGTTCATTCATGTATCCGCGGCCTTCTCCGGCTGGCTGTCCAGCCGTGGAGACCACTTTCATGGCATACACTGTTTGAAGCGGTTTCTCAATCTTTTTCACCTGAAACAAAACAAACTTTGGGTTGACAACTCCAGGGGAGTATGGTTTCTCATTGCGTGAATACAGAATCGCCCACAAACAAAAAAAGGAGACGGTCACCCCCTGAGATCACAGGAAACTGTTTCCTGAAAATAAGGACAGGCGTCTGCCCGGAAAATCCTATGCCCATCACCATCCCTTTGATTGCCGCAGTGTTTGCCATATCCCTGGTGTTGACCATGGTCGGTCTGGGCGGGGGCCTGATCTTTTCTCCCCTGTTTGTGCTCCTGGGATTTGCCAAATCCCAGGCAGCGGCCGCTTCTCTGTTCTTGAACCTGGTGGCTGCCGGATCCGCCGCCTGTGCCTATTCCCGCAAACAGATGGTGGACTTTTCACTGGCTGTTCCGCTGATCGTCTCATCGAGCCTGGCTGCCCCGGTGGGCGCCTATGTGAACCTGCGCATGGATCTGACACCCTTTCTGGTGATCATGGCCTGTGTGCTGGCCCTGGCCGGCGTGCGCATGCTTTCGCAAGGCGCACCGGAAATACAGGCACCCGGTATCTCCCCATCTAAAAAAATCAAAGGCGGCATCTGCATCGGCGGGATAATCGGGCTGGTGGGCGGCCTGCTGGGCATCGGGGGCGGCGTGTTCATTGTGCCGCTGCTCATCTACATTCTCAAGACACCCACAAAAATTGCGGCCGCCTCATCCACGTTTATTGTGTGTTTCTCATCTCTGACCGGTTTTCTGGGATACGCCTCCATGACCGACATCAACTGGGTCTTTATCCTGCCTGCCGCAGGGGCTGCGTTTGCCGGCGGGCAGGTGGGTGCAAGAATCATGAGCACCCGGCTCAAAGGAGAAAACATCCGCAGAATTTTCAGTTTTATTCTGTTTGCGTTGTGCATCAAGCTGCTGCACAGATCTTTTTTCGGCTGACAGACAATGTCACTGTCTGCGCCGGCAGTTCATTTTTTACACGCCCACCATGAAGGAGAGCAACGATTCTGATGAACCCTTTATTCGACACCATCATTGACCGGACCCATTCCCATTCCATGAAATGGGAAAAATATGAGGACACCGACATTCTGCCCATGTGGGTGGCGGACATGGACTTCAAAGCCCCGCCGGCGGTCCTGGCTGCCCTGGAACAGGTTATCGCCCATGGCGTGCTGGGGTATACCCTGGTTTCCCGGGACCTGAACCAGGTCGTTGCCGGACATCTCAAAAAGTGCTACGGCTGGGAGGTTGAACCGGACTGGCTGGTATGGATCCCCGGGGTGGTATCGGGTCTGAACGTGGTCTGCCGTGCTTTTGGCACACCGGATCAACCCCTTGTCACCACCGTCCCCATCTATCCGCCGTTTCTGTCAGTGTCCGCCCATTGCGGCAAACCGTTGACCACCCTTCCCATGGTCCGGATATCCGGCCGGTCCACCCTGGATTTCGATGCCCTGGAACAGGCTTTCCAGAAACAGCCCGCCGTGTTTTTATTCTGCAGCCCCTACAATCCCTGCGGCACGCTGTTCACCGGGGCGGAACTCGACCGGCTCGTCCATTTGTGTGAGACCTATGATGTAATTCTGTGCAGTGATGAAATCCACTGTGATTTTGTTCTGGACCCCCAAAACCGGCATATCCCCACCGCCACCATCTCCAGGGCGGCGGCCCGGCGGACCATCACCCTGATGGCCCCGTCCAAGACCTATAACATCCCGGGTCTGGGGTGCGCCTTTGCCGTGATTTCAGATCCGGATCTGCGTTCCCGTTTCAAGGCCGCCTGCAAAGGCATTGTACCCAGCGTGAATCTCATGGGCCTGGCTGCGGCAAAGGCGGCCTATGATGGCAGCTGCGACCCATGGCTGGCGCAGCTGATCCCCTATCTGGCCCGGAACCGGGACACGGTGATGGAACGGGTCAACACCCTGCCCGGCTGCCGGCTGGACCCCATCGAGGCCACCTACCTGGCCTGGATCGATGTCAGGGATACCGGACTGAATGATCCGGTGGCGTTTTTTGAGCAGGCCGGGGTCGGACTCTCTGACGGCATTTTTTTCGGCACCCGGGGATTTGTCCGGCTCAATTTCGGCTGTCCGGCAGCGGTCCTTGGAAAAGGACTGGAAAGACTGGCACAGGCGTTGAAAAACCGTTAGTCCTGTCCGGCCGGACCAGGCCTGACGCATAGGGATACACTTCATCCACAACCCATAAGCTGGAAACACACATGAAAACAATTATCGAACCGTTTCGAATCAAAACCACCGAACCCATTCACATCATTTCAAGACAGCAGCGAATCCAGGCCCTGGCCCATGCCCGTCAGAACGTTTTTTTACTGGATGCGGACGACTGCTGCATCGACCTGATCACCGACTCTGGTACCGGCGCCATGTCCACCCGGCAGTGGGCCGCCATGATGATGGGAGATGAATCCTATGCCGGCAGCCGTTCCTGGAAAAATTTTGAAGCCACTGTCAAAGAGATCACCGGCATCCGGCATGTTTTTCCCACGCACCAGGGCCGGGCTGCCGAAGCGATCCTGGCCCAGACCCTGATCAGAAAAGGAAACATCATTCCCAACAACTCCCATTTTGACACCACAAGGGCCAATATCGAATACGTGGGCGGTGTGGCCGTGAACCTGCTGTGTCCGGAAGGGACAGATACGGCAGACCCGTCTCCTTTCAAGGGAAACATGGACATTGAAAAACTCACCGCCTGTATTGCGGCCAACGGAAAAGAAAACATCCCCTTTGCCATGATCACGGTGACCAACAACACCGGTGGGGGCCAGCCGGTTTCCATGAAAAATATCCGGGAAGTGAAAGCGGTTCTCAAAAAACACGGTATCCCGCTGATCATCGATGCCTGCCGGTATGCCGAGAACGCCTATTTCATCCGGCAGCGGGAACCGGGCTATGAAAACAAATCCCTGCTGGAGATTGCAAAGGAATTGTTTTCCCATGCCGACGGCGCCACCATGAGCTGTAAAAAAGACGGCCTGGCCAATATCGGCGGATTTCTCATCTGCAACAATGATGCATGGGCTGAAAAATTCCGGACCCTGCTGATCCTCCGGGAAGGATTCCCCACATACGGCGGTCTGGCCGGCAGGGATCTTGAAGCCATTGCCGTGGGATTGAAGGAAGCCCTGGAATACGACTACCAGATCTACCGGCATGCCACCATTGAATATCTGAGTCAGCACCTGACCGATATCGGGGTTCCCATTGTCCGGCCAGCCGGCGGCCATGCCGTGTTTCTGGACGCAAAAAAAATGCTGCCCCATATCCCGGCCCTGCAGTATCCGGGTATCGGTATCGTCAACGCCCTCTATATCGAAGGCGGCATCCGGGGGGTGGAGCTGGGATCGGTGATGTTCGGCCGGTTTGATGAGGCCGGTAACGAAAGCCCATCCCCCCTGGAACTGGTGCGTCTGGCCTTTCCCAGGAGGGTTTACACCCAGAGCCATTTTGACTATCTGATCGAAGTGATCAAGACCGTGTGGGAAAGCAGGGATCAGATTCCCGGATACCGGATCACCTACCAGGCCCCTTTTCTGCGTCATTTTACCTGTCATTTCGAGACCCTCGGGACCGCCGGCCGGCACCCCGGATAATCGACCGGCATATGTCCGATGAAAACCAGTTTTTGCTTGACTAAAAACGTTCATGTTCATATATTGATCCAATTTACAATATTAATTGTAAGACATGATGTACCAACCCAATTAATCTAAACAAAGAGGGAGTAGAACATGAAATCATTTTTCAGGAGTTTCGCAGCAGGGGTATTGTCCATGATGGTGGTGGCAGCACCCGGCTTTGCCAGCGACACCGTCAAAGTCGCCAATGCCGGGGCACTTTCCGGGGATTTGGCGCCCTATGGTATTTCCGCCCTCAGGGGTGTTGAAATCGCCGTTGAAGACCTCAATGCCGCAGGCGGTATTTTAGGCAAGAAAGTTGAACTGCTGCTGGGAGATGATGTGTGCAAACCGGAAGTCGCGGTAAACGTCGCCACAAAGCTGGTATAGGACGGTGCCCAGATGATTGTGGGTCATGTCTGCTCCGGAGCAACCATCGCCGCCAACAAGATCTACCGGGATGCCAACATCTTAATCGCCTCCGCCGCCTCCACCAATGATGACCTGACCCTGACAGGCGAACATCCCAATTTTTTCAGAACCATTGCCAATGATGGTGCCCAGGCCAAGTTAATGGCCACCTACATTAAAAATGAACTCAACGCCAAAAAAGTGGCCCTGATCCATGACAAAGGGGATTACGGCAAAGGCCAGATGGAACTGGCCCAGAAGAATTTTGAGGAACTGGGCGGGGTTGAAATCGTTCTGTTTGAAGGGGTTACCACGGGCGCGGTGGACTATTCTGCCATCGTCACCAAGATCAACCGCTCCGGCGCGGAAGTCACCCTGTGGGGCGGGTACCATTCCGACGCATCCAAGATCGTCCAGCTGCTGAAAAGAAAACGGGTGAACACGATTTTCTTCGGTGCGGACGGCATCATTGGTGACAACTTCACCAACCTGGCCGGAGAATTTTCTGAAGGCGTATATGCAACCGGGCCCAATGACACCTCTTCCAATCCCATGTACCAGGAGCTGTCCGTCAAACACCAGCAGAAATACGGTGAAGATCCGGGTACTTTTTTCTACAATGGATACGCCTGCATGCAGGCGCTGGCTGCAGCGGCTGAAAAAGCCGGTTCTCTGGACTACGATGCCATGCGGGCCGCCATGTTTGAAATCACCGTGGACTCTCCTTTAGGTCCCATCGGGTTTGATGAAAAAGGAGATATCATCGGTGCCGGTTTCTCGGTATATAAAGTCGTGGACGGAAAATACCAGCAGGTGAATTAACCATCCATGTCCTTTGAAAAAAAACAGGAGCGTAATCCCTGATGGAATTGCGATCCTGTTTTTGTACGCAAGCAGCACCATTACATAAACTTAACATCCTTCAGGAAGAGTCAACATGCGTTGGATTGGTATACTTCTGGGCCTGGCTGTCATCGGCGTCATCGGTTTTTTCGTCGTTCAGGAGCTTCTCATGGACCCTGTGTATTTT
>DATHSR010000027.1:0-4608 GCA_035464035.1 Desulfotignum sp.
GGGAGCTGGAAGCGGATGTGAACCGTTGCCGCCAGTGGTTGAGGGTTCTGGCGTAGTCAAACCCGAAATCGGTCAGTTTTCTGACCACCATGCCGGTATGGTCCGTGAGCACCTGCAGCAGGTGGTGGGTGGCGGGCAGGCAGCCGCCGGGGAAGATGTGGCGCTGGATGAAGTCCACGCTTTTTAGATAGTTTTGATACAGCTGATCCCGGATCGTGATGGCCTGGATGAGCATGATGCCTTCGGGTTTGAGCAACGATTCGCAGGTTTTCATGAAGGCCGGCAGGTAGCGGTGGCCCACGGCCTCGATCATTTCGATGCTCACCAGTTTGTCATACCGGCCGGTGAGGTCCCGGTAATCGGTTTTCAGCAGGGTGATCCGGTCCTGGAGGCCCAGGGCGCGGATGCGGCGGGCAGCTTCGTCATACTGGGCATCGGAGATGGTGGTGGCGGTGACATGGCACCCGTACCGGGAGGCGGCATGAATGGCAAATCCGCCCCAGCCCGCACCGATCTCCACCACCCGGTCTTCAGGTCCCAGGTGCAGCTGCCGGCAGATCACTTCGAGCTTGTGGACGGCCGCCTCTTCCAGGGTGCTGTCTTCACGGGGATAGATGGCGGCGGAATACATCATGGCCGGGTCCAGAAAGGTCTGGTACATGTCGTTGCCCAGATCATAATGGGCCAGGATGTTCTGTCTGGCCCCGTGCTTTGAGTTGTGCCGGCGCCAGTGGCCCAGCCGGAGCAGGGGTCTGACCAGCCGGGCCAGCCGGTTTTCCATCTGTTCCATGACCGGCTGGTTGGCCACGATGATGCGGATCACGGCGGTGAGATCATCGGTGTCCCACTGCCCGTCCACATAGGATTCTGCCGCGCCGATGGAACCGTCAACCATCACCCGGGTGAAAAACGCCGGGTCATGCACCTGGATGACGGCTTCGGGGCCGCTGCCGGGGCCGAAGGCCAGGGTCCGGTCGTTTTCCCGGATCACGAGCCGGCCGTATGCCAGGTGGTTCATCATGTCGAGCACCATGCGGCGGGCCCAGGCCCGGGGTCGGTCCGTGAAGGCGGTGCGGGCAGGGGACAGGGGTCCGGGAGAGGTGACAGACTTCATGACAACTCCTTTTTGCAGGGGACATAAGGGACATAGGGGATTTTTTTCAGAAAGATCCGGGCGGCCTGCCAGTAGATACCCAGGATGATAAAGGCGGTCATCACGGGTCTGCGCACCAGGACCGGCCTGACCGATTGCCGGGTGAAAGGCTGTTTTTCCAGGATCACGGCGGCATCGAATATGTGGCCCCGGGGGTCGTCCACCCGAATTCTGATGGCGGCCCTGTGTGCCGGCGGCGGGGTGACAGACCACTGGTAGTGCTGGTGAACCGGGTTGAACGGGGACACATGAAACACCTTGGGGTTGTCGGGCGAAAACGTGGCGGACAGGTCGTGGGCATAGCAGTGGCGCTCGTTCCAGGGGGTGTTGGACACCTCGGCCAGCAGATGGGTGCAGGTGTGGTTCTGGTCATAGCCAAAGTAGAAGTTCACAGGACTGAAGTACAGTCCTAAAGTGCGGACATTCATCAGGCCGCACACAGGCCCGGTCACCGGTTTGCCCGTAAGGTCAGCCATTTTTTTCTTGACGCTGACATGCAGCGGTTCATGGGCCGGACCCAGGTAGTCGGTCCGCCGGAAACGGCTCAGGGCGAACCGGTGCACCGAAAACCAGGGGGACAGGTCCGGCACCCGGTCCAGTTCATCCAGGTTCAGAAACCACATGAAAAACCGGTAGCTGAACCGGTGGTGCCTGGGCGTGTGGCGGTGATGAAACACCCGTCCCTGGTAAAGCGCGGATTTCACGGCATCACCCCCAGGGCCGCACACACCCGCAGGGCGCTGTTCACCCCGTCTTCGTGAAACCCGTTAAACCAGTAAGCCCCGCAGAAATGCAGCCCCCCGGGTCCGGAGATCCGGTGCCACTGCTGCTGGGCGTTGATGAAGTCCGGGCAGTAGGCCGGGTGGGCATAGGTGAACTGCTGCAGGACATTTTCGGCCGCGATCTTTTGGTTCAGGGTCACCAGGCAGGTGGCGGGCAGATCCAGATTCTGCAGGATGTTCATGTTGTAGGTCAACGTGGTCCGGTCGGTGCGGTCCGCAGACACGTTGTAGTTCCAGCTGGCCCAGGCTTTGGGGGTTTTGGGCAGGATGCGGGTGTCGGTGTGCAGGACCACCTGGTTGTCGTGAAACCGCAGGTTTTTCAGGACCCGGATCTCCGCGTCAGTGGGGGCGTCCAGCATTTTCAGGGCCTGGTCGGCGTGGCAGGCCACAATCACATGGTCGAATAGTTCTTCATCTGTGCCGGTGGCAACCCGGATGCCCTCAGGGGTTCGGAGCAGTTTTTTCACCGGGGAGGACAGATGGATCTGTCGGGCATACCGGGCGGTCAGTTTGGGGACATAGGACCGGGACCCGCCCGTGACGGTGTACCACTGGGGCCGGTCCACCAGGTTGAGCAGGCCGTGGTTGTCAAAGAACCGGACAAAGAAGGCCAGAGGAAACTGCCGGATCTCATCTGTGCCCATGGACCAGATGGCCGCCACCATGGGAAACAGGTAGTTGTCCCGGAACAGAGACCCGAACCGGCTGGCATCCAGATATGCCCCGAGGGTCTGCCAGGCCTTCCCGGCGGCGGCTTTTTTCACCTGCCGGTTGAACCGGACAATGTCTGTGAGCATGCGCAGAAAACCGGGGGATACCAGGTTTCTGCGCTGGGCGAACAGGGTGTCCAAGGTATGTCCGTTGTATTCCAGGCCGATGGCATCGTTGCGCACCGAAAAGCTCATTTCGGTTTTCTGGAACGCCACCCCCAGTTGATCCAGCAGGCGCATGAAGTTGGGATAGGTGCGGTCGTTGAACACGATGAACCCGGTGTCCACGGCGCAGGGAACACCCCCCACGGTCACGTCCACCGTATGGGTGTGGCCGCCGATGTAGTCCTCGGCTTCGAAAAGGTGCACCGGGTATCGGGAAGACAGGTAATGGGCTGCGGTCATGCCGGCAATGCCCGATCCGATGACGGCTATTTTCTTCATGATCCCAGCCTTTTTTTCACGGTTCTGATCAGGCCCCCCACCAGGGGGAGGTGTTCATATATCATTTCCCCCAGGTCAAAATAATCCCGGTGACCGGTGACCCGGCCGTCCGGAGCAAAGGTCAGGCAGCTGCAGCCTTGAACGGCAACTGGCCGGCCCTTTGCCAGCCGGGGATGGGTCATGTGCAGGGTCCAGGTCACGACGGCCCGAAAGCCCGACTGAATGGTGGCATCAAACACAAACCGGACCCCCCGGACATTCTCATACAGGGAGGTAAAATACCGCTTCAGGGCGGGCAGGCCGTCCAGGGTATGGGCGGGGTCTTGAAAGCGGACGTCCGGGTGATACAGGATGTCCAGCAGGGACAGGTTGTTTCTGTCCAAACGGTTGAACGTGGTCAGGAAGTTGTCCAACGGGTCCATGGTACCGCCTTTCAGTGAAACAGGTCAGCCGGCCCCCTGCCTGGGGATTGAGCCGGCATCCACCGGGATCGGCCCGGTCTGATACGAGGTGACATAGGCCTGGTTGTCCTGCTGGAAAAACACCACCCCGTCCAGGTAGCCCACTTCCCCGGCGTCCTCGTGGGGCAGCCCCAGGGCAAACTCCTTGAGGGGATAGATGTTCCAGTCATGGGACACGCAGATGGCGATTTCATTGTCCGTCAGGCCGTCAATGCAGTCCAGCATGAAACGGGTGAGGGCGGTTGTCGTGGTGACAGGATTTCCCATGATGGATTCATCGATCTGGTGTTCGAACCAGTCCCTCAGAAAGTGGTTGGTGCCCCGTTCTTTAAACAGGCGGATGATCTGTTCAATATCATTGAGGTAAAACGGGGCCAGCACTTCATTGACCTGGTTGTGGGGAATTTTCAGGCCGTGCCGGCAGGAAAACCCCTTGTCAATGAGATAGGCGGTTTCAATGCAGCGGCCGATATGAGAGGAGTACAGCCGGGGCCGGAAGCCTGCCGGCAGGTTCTGCCCCATTTTTTCTGCAAAAGCAATGCCTTCAGGTGTGAGGTTCATGAAGGGTTCCATGCGGGCGCTGGTTGAATAAAACCGCTTGGAATGGCGGATGATGGCGGATATTCTGGTGATACCCCGGTTTATCAGCTGCTGTATGACGGTGAGGGTCTGGTCGGATCTGACTTCATATTCTCGGTTCATGGCAGGGTGCGGCATCTCCTGAAGCTGGAATGGGATGATCGGTTGTTTATGCTGATTTCTTACCGTAAAGGATGGGGACTGTCAACCGCAAGTTTACGGTTTATCCGGGTGCAACCGGGCAAATCCGCCGATAGAGGGGGGACGGTCTTTGACTCTTTGGAGCGCTCCATCTGCCGGCACCCGGCCGGGGGAATTATAAAATGTCAAGAAGATCGGACAGGCAAGAGATGTGGTGGACGTTCAAGGCCGCGGAAAGGCCCGTGACCCGGCTTTCACCACAGGACAGAAAACAGGCGGTCATGCCTGTGTTGCCGGCTGCAAGGATATCATTGATTGAATCACCGACAAACAACACC
>DATHSR010000028.1:0-2238 GCA_035464035.1 Desulfotignum sp.
AGGCCGGGATATCCGGCGGGCTCATCCCCCAGGTGAAAGGTGCCCCACTGGGTGGGAATGAAATACCCGGCCCCCAGATCCTCAATCCCCCGGACCGCCTCGGGGATGTCCATGTGGTTGTAGGCCATGAACCACCGGGGATGGTAGGCGGTGGTGGCCATGAATGCATAGTCGATCTCAGGAAACCGCCGCCCGAACTCCGCAAACCCCTTGAAATACCCGGAGTCTCCGCCGAAATACAGGGTGACCTTCGGGGTGATCAGCAGCCAGGAGGCCCAGAGGGTCCGGTTCCGGCCCTGGGTGATGCGCTGGGACCAGTGCTGGGCCGGCAGGCAGATGAGCCGGAACCCTCCCCCCAGATCGTATTCTTCCCACCAATCCATCTCATGCACTGTGGTCTTGTTCATTTTTTCCACCATGCGTTTAAGTCCCAGGGGCACAAACACCGGGGAATCCGCCGGCAGCCGCTTCATGGTGGCCCGGTCCAGGTGGTCATAGTGGTTGTGGGACAGGATGATGTTTGCCTGGGGTACCAGATCGTTGAACGCCTCCAGGGTCAGGGCCGGCGGGGTGATCCGGGCCGGCACCAGGGCCCGTTTTGAAAAAATCGGATCCGTGAGCCAGAAGGTGCCATCGATGCGGATCAGAAAGGTGTTGTGCCCGATCCACAGGATAAAATCCCCTTGCGTCTGTGCCAGGCGGCGGGCCGTGTCCGGCAGTACCGCCGGCAGAAAGGCATGCTCCTGGTCGGTATATTCGGTTTTTGAGAACAGTTTCCACCACGCCACATCCAGAAAACTCTTGTCCGGCATGGGCATCCAGGGAGCAAAGAACCGGCCGTTCTCGACATGGGGCGCATACAGATCTGCCGTATGGGTCTGGGCCACCTGTTCTTCCCAGGATGCTTCGGAAAACGTCAGTTTTTCTTTCGGGGTGCAGCCGGATGTCAGGACTGCTGCCATAAAACCGCTGAAAACCAGCACCAGCCAGTGAAAACCGACCCTGCGTAAAGATGTCATAAAAAACCGGTCCCTGTGAAAAATTAGGTTTCAATCTCCTGGAAAAGCTATATATTGGAACAGAAAAAGTCAATGTGAATGATTGATTCAAACCAGGAGGATCCCATGCTGACCCCCATTAAAATCGGTATCAGCTCCTGTCTGCTTGGCAATCTTGTCCGGTATGACGGAGGCCACAGCCATGACCGGTTTCTCACCCAGACCCTGGGGATGTTCACCGAGTATGTCCCGGTCTGCCCGGAAGTGGAATGCGGCATGCCCACGCCCAGAGATTCGCTGCGCCTGGTGGGGGACCCGGACAACCCCCGGCTGGTGACCCGGAAAACCGGTGAAGATCACACCCGGCAGATGCTCACCTGGATAGACGAAAAACTGCCGGCACTGGAAAAGGAAAACCTGTGTGGATTCATCTTCAAGAGCAAATCCCCCAGCAGCGGGCTTTACCGCATCAAGGTTTACGGTGATGACGGCAAGATGAGAGAAAACGGGGTGGGGCTGTTTGCCCGGGCGTTCACCGAGCGGTTTCCCAGAATTCCCGTGGAAGAGGCCGGCCGGCTCAATGACCCCAAGCTGCGGGAACATTTCATTGAAAACATCTTCACCCTCCAGCGGTGGCGCCGTTTTCTGGAAAACCGTCCCACCCTGGGCGGCCTGGTGGCGTTCCACACGGACCACAAGCTGCTGATCCTCTCCCACAGCCAGGAGATTTACCGGCAGATGGGCAAGCTGGTGGCCCAGGGAAAACAGCAGGATTTCACCGGTCTGCTGGACAGGTATGAACTGCTGCTGCTCAAGGCCCTGGATCTGAAGACCACCACAAAAAAGAACATCAATGTGCTGCTGCATGCCATGGGGTTTTTCAAAAATGACCTGACCGGCCCTGAAAAGCAGGAGCTTCTGACCAGTTTTGACCAGTACCGGGACGGGTATGCCCCCCTGATTGTGCCGTTGACCCTGATCAAACATTATGTAATGAAATATGATCAGCCCTGGCTCAAGACCCAGACATACCTGAACCCCCATCCCTTTGAGCTGAAGCTGCGAAACTATTTCTAGTCAGGAACCTCCGTGACAAGGTGTATTGAATACCCATGCAGGGTATCGTGTTTCTGGTTCTGGCTGTCCTGTTTTCCAGCGGGGTGGCGGTGTGCATGAAGGCCGCCGGCAACCGGGCCGTCAACCTGTGGCAGTTTCTGGCGGTCAATTATGTGGTGTGCAC
>DATHSR010000029.1:0-6609 GCA_035464035.1 Desulfotignum sp.
GTATGGGTATGCACATCATAGTTCCAGGGGTTTACATGCCGTTTCGCCCGGGTGTTGTTGGCCATGTTTCTTGTGGGGCTCAAAAAAACCCCGCCCAGGTGCATGAGTTTGCTGGCCGGGAAATAGGCGAAAAGGATACTCACCAGAAACATGTGGGCATAAAACAGGTTGCCGATGCCGTCCGGGATGGTGGGGCTGAAGGTCACCAGTCCCATGGTCAGCTCCTTGATGCCGGTGACATCCACCTTGGTGAAATACCGCATGAAAATACCGGTGAGGGCGATCCCCAGGATCAGAAACAAGGGGAAGTAATCGGCTGCCTGGGAGATGTACCTTACTTTTGCATCAAACAACCTTCGCGCCAGCAGAAACAGGATGGCAGCCGGCAGAATCACGCCCGACAGAAACAGGCCGGGAAGACCGATCTGAACGATGCCGTCAAGCGCTTCAATAAATTGGACAACAGCGGGCACCGGGGAGGTAAAAAATCTGAAATGCCGCAGCAGGACCACCAGAAAAGCGTAATGGAACGCCAGGGCCGCCACCCACAGAAAAATTTCCCAGGAATAGGTGAGCCGGTTGGATTCGCTCCGGTTGAAGGCTGCCTTGGTGTTACGGAACAGGGACCTGAAAGTCAAAATTTCAAGCAGCATCCGTAAGAACACGCCCGAAGCGGTGTCAGGGTTGTCAATGCGGTTCTGTTTTATCCAGGGGAGCGATTTCTGCTGCCCGCAGGTCGTGGGAATCCTGAAAGGCACCGCAGATGCCGCCCAGCCCAGCACTTTGATGACAAAGCCGACCAGGAAGGCAAGGATCGCCAGATAAGGAAACACAATTCCGAAGAACCACCCAAGCCCTGCTCCCGCCCCTGTGTAGGCCACCAGAAAAAGCAGAAAAACTGCGACCAGGGGGATCAAGTACTTTTGTGTCATGGTATAACCACCTCTTGTTTGTATGCCGGACAAACCTATATTTTGTCGGGCATGTTAAGATTTTTTCGAGCCAAGCAGGTCCTCCTCCTTGAGCTCCTGTACCAAACCTGCCCTTTCAAAGGCCGCATGAATGCGCCGTTTGCTTTCAGTGGCTTTTAAAAGGAATATATCTTCTCTGCATTTCATCAGCCGGTTGAATCCGGCCAGAATGACCTGGTCCACCATCCGGTCAAATTCCCGGATATGGGCTGATTCCATGAGGGGTTCACCGATCTGTTTGAGGGCGAAAATAAAGCTGACCGCATCTGCGGCGGAAAATGCCTGAACCGCCCGGATACGGATGATAGGATCCAGTGCTTTTTCAAGGGTGTCCCGGGTATGGTCTGAACCCAGAAGATGCAGGACATCTTCCAGGGTTTCTCTGGTGACGGCCCCCACCGGGTTATCGAAACGGTCCACATCTTTGCCCAGAATTTTTGCGCTCTGGGGGGGGTAGGTATCGATGGTGGCCTGAAACCATTTTTTCAAAAATATATGATGGTTGTCTTTAAGACATTGTCTGAGGGTCATTTTCAAATCAGTTGTTTCCAAATTTATTCAATACGACTGCCTGTTCTAATCGTTAGAAGGATATAAACTCCCTTAAATTTTATGTCAAGGGTAAAACAGATGACTTCCGGGGCTGATAAAATGGATGGGACTCTTTTCTTTTTTTGAAATTTAGGCTATCCAGAGTTTTGAATTTTATGGTACTCAGACACAGGATATGGGATTTTCCTGAAGCGATTTTAAACATGATCTAAGGGTGAGGAAAAACAAGCAGTGAAAAAGAGGATGATGCAGACGGTCTGTGCGGCAGTGGTTTTTGCCATAATAAGTGTTTGCAGCCCGGCAGCGGCCGGGTCTCCGACATATGGGCTTTTTGCCGGATACGGCCAGAGCTGGGACAATATCGATATCTTCCGGCTGGGACTGCAGCGGCAGTTTTCCTGCCAGTGGTTTGACTCCCGCATCGGATTTTTGTCCGGATATGTTGAGGCCTCCTACAACCTGTGGAAAAAATCCAGTGATACTGTTCATGGTGCGGCGCTTTCTCCGGTGTTTGTCTATTATTTCAATACCGGCGGCAGTCTGGGGATAATCCCGTATGTGGAGGGCGGCATCGGGGTCGCCTATATCGATGACTACCGGATCGCCGGCCGGAACCTTTCCAGCAATTTTCAGTTTGAAGACCGGATCGGGGTCGGCGCCCTCATGGGCCGTTTTGACATCAAGCTGGGATACATGCACTATTCCAATGCCGACATCAAATCCCCCAATGACGGGATCGATATCTGGATGGGGACCGTGGCCTGGCGTTTCTGATCCAATCGGTGCAGCCATATTCACGGTGGGCCGGGGAAAGACGACCCGGAAAAAAGGCGGAAAATGGACCATTTTTATAAAGAGCGATTTCATGTGCAGCAGGATCTGATCAAGAAGATCGCGCCCCTGACAGAGGTCAGCGACATCCTTGAAACGGTCAGGGAAGATCTGCGCACATTGATTCCCAGTGCCATGGAGGTCTGCGTGCTGCTTCTGGATCCGGATGCTGCGCAATATACCAGTCCGCTGCAGTGTGCCCTGTATGACCGGCCCGTGAGCTGTCAGTCCTGCAAGCGGGACCGGCCGGCGGTGCAGCGGGCCATCAGCAATAAAAAATCAGTGGTGGTGTCCAACAGTGAGCCGATCATCAGGCCGGACGGCACCCGGGTGCCGGTGGGGCCGGAATATGCCATGCCCGTGTTTGTGGAAGACCGGGTTCTGGGCATTGTCAGTGTGGTGATCCAGCCGATGACCCGCTACACCCGCAGGGATTTTTACCTGATCCGCGACGTTGCCGGCACCCTGGGAGCTGTTTTGCAGACAGCAAAACGGCAATGGGAAACCACCAGAGAAAAAATCCGTATCAGCCAGACTTTGGCCAACCTGACCCCGTTTGTGCCCGGATCGGTGCGCCGGATGGCAGACCGGAGTCCGGACATGCTTGCAAAGGAAAAGGAGCAAAAGCCGGTCAGCGTCCTTTTTCTGGACCTGGAAGGGTATACCGCACTGAGCGCCTCAAGGCCGGAGGAACAGGTCAATGCGGTCATCGAAAAGATGTTTTCCAGTTTTGTGGACCCCATTCACCGGTCCCACGGGGAGATCAACGAGACCAGCGGGGATGCCTTCATGATCATCTTCAAGGATCATGATCCGAAAACCAATGCCATGAACGCGGTCAAGGCCGCGTTTGAAATTGCCGCCAGAAGCCGGTCTGTCCATCAGTCCATTCTGGAGGAAACCGGCTTTTCGGGCATCGGTCCCATGGCGGTCAATATGGGGATCAGTTCGGGCACCGCCCTGGTGGGCATGACCCGGTTCAAGGGGATGCTGGACACCCGTATGACCTTTACCGCATCCGGGACCGTTACCAATATTGCGGCCCGGCTCTCGGATCATGCCATCGGCGGGGATATTCTGATCAGCGGCACCACCCGGGACCTGATCGATGGCCTGTGGCCGGTATATGACAGGGGGCTGATGCAGTTGAAGGGGATCGCAGAACCCATGCAGGTGTATTCGCTGTTGAAACCGGCATGAGCTGCTGGTTCCGGGGATCCCGCGTTTTTTGAACTGGCGGAGAAAGAGAGATTCGAACTCTCGATGGAAGTTTCCCCCCATACTCGCTTAGCAGGCGAGCGCCTTCAGCCACTCGGCCATTTCTCCGGGATTTTTTCTGGCGGAGGAGGTAGGATTCGAACCCACGAAGCTGTTACACTTAACGGTTTTCAAGACCGCCGCCTTCAGCCGCTCGGCCACTCCTCCAGACTCAAAAAAAGTTTTATAGCATCTTGGCTAAAACAGGTCAACACTTAACTTGAATTTTTAAAGCGCAGGTTGTTGTTGACACCAGCAGTGGTTGCGCTATATTAAAGGGTTTCAGGCCAATAAAATTACAGGAGATCCATGAATGAAGCAGAAAATCCGTTTTGAAAAAAATGTCAAGGACGGGATATTGACGGTGCTGGAGTCCAGTGAGGTGGATCCCGGCGTGATGATGCCCCTGCACGAGGAAACCTATGATCTTGCAAAGATGACGGCTGCGGCTTCAGAGGGGCTGGAGGCCTTTACCCAGATGCTGCGGCGCCGGTCCTTTTTCCCGACCCGGGATCTGTGTGTCAAGCTGCTGGAGGAAACCGGTCCGTTTTTCAAAGACGCTTCCCAGGAAAAAGTGATTGTGGAATACCAGGACGCAGAAACCCTGCCCGATGAGGAGGAGTTCCGCCTGGAAGATGAAGATGTCGAATTGGACGCTCTCCTGGATGAGGACGGGGATTCCAAGGAGGATGAGATAAAGGAAATTGATGACGAAGATGACACCCCCCGATTCACGCCCGAAGACACCTCTGAACACGAAAACTAAAAGCGATTGGAAAAGTCAGACCCTATGAAACAGATCATTGAAAACATGGTTCGGGCGGCCGCCCGAACAGCTGCCGCCGGCGGCATGCTGCCCTCCGACCAGGTGCCGGACATGGAAATCGAGGTGCCCAAACATGATTCCCAGGGGGATTTTTCCACCAATTTTGCCATGGTATCGGCCGCCATCCAGAAAATGGCTCCCAGACAGATTGCCCAGGCCCTTGTGGCCAATATGGAACCGGTGGATATCATAGAAAAAATTGAGGTGGCCGGACCCGGGTTCATCAATTTTTTCCTGCGGCCCGCCGCCTGGCACCCGGTGGTGGACCAGGTGCTGGCCGCCGATGACCGGTATGGGGCCTCTGATTTTGGCAAAGGGGTGCCGGTCCAGGTGGAATTTGTCAGTGCCAACCCCACCGGACCTTTGCATGTGGGCCATGGCCGGGGGGCGGCCGTGGGAGATGCCGTGGCCAATATTCTGGACTTTGCCGGTTTCAGGGTGTCCAGGGAATATTATATCAATGATTCAGGCCGGCAGATAAAAACGCTGGGCACATCGGTCTGGTTCCGGCTGCTGGCCCTGGCCGGCCGTGCCGTTGATTTTCCCGATGACTGTTACCAGGGCGATTACATCAGGGATCTGGCCCGCCAGGTGCTGGACCGGGAAGGCCCGGACTTTGTAAATCAGAAAGAGGCGGATGCCGTCCCGGTGTGTGCCAGATATGCCGCCGACCGGATACTTGGAGAAATCCGCCAGGATCTGACGGACTTCGGCGTGACCTTTGACCGGTGGTTCAGCGAGCAGAGCCTGTATGACACCGGCCGTCTTCACAAGACCCTGGCCGACCTGAAAGCGGCAGAACTGGTCTATGAAAAGGACGGGGCCCTGTGGTTTTCGACCCGGGATTTCGGGGATGAGAAAGACCGGGTGGTGGTGAGAAGCAACGGCCTGACCACCTATTTTGCATCAGACATCGCCTATCACCAGGAAAAGTATGAGCGGGGGTTTCACCGGGTGATCGATGTCTGGGGGGCGGATCACCACGGGTATATCAACCGGCTGGCCGCATCCATCATGGCCCTGGGAAAGGATCGGGAACAGTTTCAGGTGATCCTGGTACAGCTGGTCACCCTGCTCAGAGACGGCAAACCGGTACAGATGTCCACCCGGGCCGGGGAGTTCGTCACCCTCAAGGATATTGTGGACGAAGTGGGCAGGGACGCGGCCCGGTTCATGTTTCTGAGCCGCAGTTATGATTCCGGCCTGGACTTTGACCTGGCGGTGGCCAAACAGAAGAACAGTGACAATCCGGTATACTATGTTCAGTATGTGCATGCCAGGATTGCCGGTATCCTGGCCAAGGCAAAAGACCAGGGCCTGCTGTCTGACACCGATTTCAGGAAAGGATCGCATCTGTCTCTTCTGAAGACGTCGGAAGAGATTCTTCTGCTCAAGATCATGGCGGATTTTCCCGCCCAGGTGGAAAAAAGTGCGGCCTTCTGTCACCCCCATGTGATTTTTACTTATCTGATGTCCCTGGCTTCGGCGTTTCATGCCTACTATAACCGGCACAAGGTGATCTCTGACGATCAATCCCTGTCTCTGGCAAGGCTCAGCCTGGTGCTGGCGGTAAAAAAAGTGATCCGTAACGGGCTGTCGCTGTTAGGGGTGTCGGCACCCGAAAGAATGTGAGCATGTCCTTTCAAAGGGTCCTGAAATACTGCGTTTATGTTTTCATCGGTGCATGGATGTTTTTGCTGGGAATCATGGTGGGAAGGGGCACCGCTCCGGTGACCTTCGACACCCGGGGATTTCAGGAACGGCTTCAGGACATTGTCTCGGCGTCTGAAAAAGACAGGGGCATCCGGGATCTGGATGGAAAAATCGTGCTGCATTATTATGACGCCCTGAACGAGGCGGCCGGCGCTGAAGAGATGACGATTCCGGTCTTCCCTGAGGATGCTGAAGACACCCCCGCAGATATCCAGACACCTTCAGGGATGCTGTCTGAACCGGAAGACAAGGATGACGCCCTTCATCAGACGCTGGCGGCAGATGCCGGGGATCCGGACGGGGCGGTACCGGTGAAATACAGCAAAAAAGCCGCCACGCTCAACAGCGTAACAGCGCCGGGAGAACGGCCGGCAGGCCCCCCGGGCACGGGTGTTGAAAAAACAGCATCTTCGTCCGGGCCTGTCAAAGAGGTGGATCCCTCCGGCCGTTACACCATCC
>DATHSR010000030.1:0-14904 GCA_035464035.1 Desulfotignum sp.
GGAAGGAGAGCACAAAGGGTATGATCCGGTGCACGGAATCCTTTTGAACATTGAAGCATCCCGCATCGCCCGGCACCTGGGGATCCGGGGGGCCAACTATATTGTGGATGCCGCCTGCGCCTCCTCCATCACCGCACTGGATGCCGCGGTGGGGGAACTTCTGTCCGGTGAGCATGACCAGGTGATTGTGGGCGGGGTGAACACCCACCTGGCCCCGGAATCCTTTATCGGGTTCGCCAAGATGGGCACCCTGTCGGAAAAAGGCTCCTATCCCTTTGACCAGCGAGCCGACGGGTTTGTTCTGGGTGAAGGGTCGGTGGTGTTTGTGCTCAAGCGCATGAAAGACGCCCTCCGGGACAAGAACCGGATACTGGGAATCATCAACGGGATCGGATCCTCTTCCGACGGCCGGGGTAAAGCCATTGCGGCCCCGAATCCCAAGGGCCAGGTCCTGAGCGTCCAGCGCTGCTTTGAACACACCCGGCCGGAAATAACGCCCGAACAGATCGGGTTTATCGAAGCCCACGGCACCTCCACCATCATCGGGGATGCGGCCGAGCTGGAAACCCTGAACACCTGGTACAAGAACAGCCATGCCGGGATCTCCTCCATCAAGTCCCAGATCGGGCATCTTTTGGGGGCGGCCGGGGCCGCCGGACTGATCAAGGCCCTGCTGGCGGTGAACAACGGGATCCTGCCCCCCAACGGGCAGTTTGACATCCTGTCCAAAAACCATGACCTGTCCGGATCAACCCTGTTCATCGTCAAGGAGCCTCTGGAGTGGAAGCGTCCGGACAATGCCCCGCGAAGGGCCGCCGTGTCCTCCTATGGGTTCGGCGGCATCAACTACCATGTGGTGGTGGAGGAGATGACCGAATTTTACCGGCCCCTGGCCCGGGATATTTTCACGGACACAACCTATGATTTCAATGATGACCGGATTGTGGTGGCCGGGCTCGGGGTGTTTCTGCCCGGCGCCCAGAACACGGATGCATTCTGGGAAAAACTGTGCACCGGCGAAAAACAGCTGTCCCATCTGGGCGAAGAACATTTTGACAATGACGCCTATGCCGCCTTTCCCAGAGATTCCATTTACCATCTGCCCAAGGTCCAGGCCGGGGTGGTCAGAAATTACCAGTTCAACAACCTCAAATACCGGATGCCCCCCAGCATGGTGAAATCCATCGAGCGGGCCCAGATTTTCGGGCTGGAGGCCGCCGACCAGGCCCTGTCCTCATCGGGTCTGCTGTCGGTGGACGGCGGTCCGGCCAGGACCGGTGTGATTCTGGGCACCATTGCCGGAGACCGCCAGAGCAAAAACATCATCCGGGTGAGAAAGCAGTTCATCGCCAATGGCGTGGCAGCCGCTCAGGGGGTGGACAAATCCCGGGCAAAGGCCCTGGCGGACGATCTGCTGTCCGCTATCCGGGAGACCATCCCGGAAAACAATGAAGATACCACGCCGGGGCTGCTGTCCAACATCATCTCCGGCCGGATTGCCAACCATTTCGGTCTCAACGGGGCCAATTACGTGATCGACGCCTCCTGCGCATCGGCCACCATTGCCATCCGCAATGCGGCCCGGGCCCTCAAACACAAAGACCTGGATTTTGTCCTGGCCGGCGGGGTGGACTGCAACCTTTACCCGGCCGTGCTCATGGCATTCAAGCGCCTGGGGCTTCTGTCCGCCGGGGATGGCCACTATTTCGACTCTCGGGCCCAGGGCTATGTCATGGGCGAAGGTGCGGCCATCCATGTGGTCACCACCCTGAAAAAAGCCCGGGATGCGGGCATGGAGATCCTTGGGGAAATCCATGACTGCACCGTTCGCTCGTCGGTGCCGGACCACCTGCTGGCACCGTCGGAGCAGACCTTTAAATCGGTGATCAACGAGGCCTACGCAAGAACCGGTATCCTGAAATCCGATATCCGGCACCTGGATCTGTTTGCCTTTTCCAATGTGTTCGGGGACATGGTCGAACAGCAGGTGATCCAGGCCTGCTTTTCCCATCCCATGCACTGCGGCAACATCAAGCCCCAGTTCGGATATTTCAAGGCGGCCAATCCGGCCGTGGCCCTGGCCAAGATGATGCTCATGAACGCAAAGGGAAAAATTCTGCCCGACTTTACCTATGATGCGGCCCATTCCACCCTGAACCACAGCAAGGTGCTGGTGCCGGCCCAAAAGATCATCGACCGGGAACCGGAACAGCCCCTGCGGTTTGCCGCCAATGTAAACGGCATCGGCGGCAATCATGCCCACCTGATCATGGGCACCCTGCCCCGGGTGCTGGCCCATGGCGCACAAGCATCCGCTGAACCGGTGGAAAAGGCGGTTGACGTGCCCTACAAAAGGGTGTCCGGGGATGATCTGGTGGTGACGGACACCGCCTATTCCGCAGATGCCGGGGGCAAGAAACTGCGCATGGTGGCCCTGCTCTCGGGCCAGGGTGCCCAGCGGCCGGGCATGATGAAACAGCTGTATGAGACCGATGCCCATATCAGAAAAGTGCTGGACAAGGGAGATGAGATCTTTTTTGCCATCCGGGGATATTCCATCCTGGATCTGATGTTCGGGGATGACAATGCGTTGAACTCCACCCAGAACACCCAGCCGGCCGTGTTTCTCTCTTCGGCTGCCGTCTGCTCCCGGCTGGGGCAGGAAGGGTTTTCACCCGATTATTTCATCGGTCATTCCGTGGGAGAATACACCGCACTGTTCTGCTCGGGCATGCTGGGGTTTGAAGATGCCCTGCGGCTGATCATCAAGCGGTCGGACCTGATGTATGAAAGCACGCGCAAACAGCCGGGCAAAATCATGGTGGTGTTCAGAAACGAGAAGGACACCGAAGCGCTGCTGCGAAGATCCTTTATATCCAATATCTACATCACCAACAAAAACAGCGAGAAACAGACCGCGGTGTCCGGAAAGGCCGAGGATATCGAAAAGTTCTGCACCTTTCTGTCCCAGCAGGAGGTGGCATTTAAAAAACTCAACCTCACCGGCGCGTTTCACACGCCGCTTCTCCAGCAGGCAGCAGATGAACTGCGGGCGTTTCTGGATACCCTGACCTTCAACAAGACCCGGTTCAGCCGGATCATTTCCAACACCCTGGCCCGGCCCTACCCGGAAAGTGAAATTGAGGTCAAGGACCTGCTGGCGCGCCAGATCGTATCTCCGGTGGAGTTCATAAGGTCCGTGGAGCAGGTGTATGTGTCCGGCCGGACCCATTTCATCGAGATCGGTCCCTCCCGGCTCCTGGTGAACCTGCTCAAGGATATCAATATCGGGGAATACAACACCACGGTGACCGTGGATGCCCGGCAGGGGGAGACCGCGTCCTTTGAAGCCTGCCGCCAGTACCTGATCGACTGCAACAGCCTGTTTGCGCAACCGCCGGCAGTGCCGGCTCCCGAACCGGGACAGCAGGAACCGGCCCCTGATATGGACAACCTGCCCGAGATGAACCTGTCCCACGATTTTGACCAGTTCAAGGAACAGAACAGAGAACTGCTCGACCAGATCCTGTATAAGGAATTTGAGCGCCGGAAACGCGAGGCCGCTGTCCATGCCATGCACCGGTTTGATTTCAACACCGGCCGCATCCTGATTTCAGGTGTATCCGTGGGCCTGCCCGGCAAGGGCCGCCGGGTGTTTGCCAAAGACAATTTTGATGCGATCCTCAACGGGGAAAACTTTATTGAGCCGTTGAGCCGGGAAGCCCAGGATCAGATCACCGACAAGAACATCACAAAACTGTACAAGCAGCCGGACGGCAATGCCCGGTTCGTTCAGATCACCCGGACCGAGGATGTGATTCACCTGGCCGGTCAGCTGGGATATTTTGACCTCAATGATGAATACGGCATCAAGGAAGAGTATGATGTGGCCATGTCCCTGGGCATTGCCGCGGGCATCGAGGCCCTCAAGGATGCCCATATCCCGCTGGTGATGCAGTACAAGAAGATGAAAGGGGGCAGAAGCATGGTGCCGGACGGGTTTGCGTTGCCCGCAGAGATGCAGGAGGACACCGGTGTCATCATCACCTCCCTGTGGCCCAACGGTGAAACCCTGATGGCGGAGCTGGAAAAATACTTTTATGAAAAATTCTTCCTGCGGCCCCATGAGGAGTTTGAAAAAATCTATTATTACCTCATGGAGCGGATCAAGGACCTTGACATCAAAGAGGAACTCACCGAATGGTTCTTCCGGTCCAAATCCAGAAAAAGAAAGGATTTTTCCGCCTACACCTTTGACAGAAATTTTCTGTCCAATGCCTGTCCCCTGGGATCGGCCCACCTGGCCCAGATCATCAAGGCCAAGGGCCCCAACACCCTGGTGTCATCGGCCTGCGCCTCCACCACCCTGGCCATCGGCATCGCCGAGGACTGGATCCGCACCGGCCGGTGCAAACGGGTCCTGGTGGTGGGCGGTGAAAACGCCACCTCTGCCCGGCAGAATCAGTGGGTGGGGTCCGGGTTCCTGGCCCTGGGGGCTGCCACCATCAAAAAACGGGTATCCGAGGCGGCCAAACCCTTTGACGAAGACCGCAACGGCACCATCCTGGGGGCCGGGGCAGTGGGTCTGGTCATCGAAGAGGAGTCCGAGGTGACCCGGCGGGGCATGCGGGGCCAGTGCGAAATTCTGGGCACCCATATCGCCAACTCCGCCTATCATACCTACAATATCGATGTGCCCCACATGGCAAAGGAGATGACCAAGTTCATCAACCGGGTGGAAAAGCGCACCGGACTCAAGAAACAGGATTATGCGGACAAGCTGCTGTTCATGTCCCATGAAACCTACACCCCGGCCCGGGGAGGCAGTGCCGACGCCGAAGTCACCGCGCTGGAAACCGCGTTTTCAAACCACTTGAACAGCATCTGTATTTCCAACACCAAGGGGTTCACCGGCCATACCCTGGGGGCGGCCATTGAGGATGTGGTTCTGGTCAAGGCCCTGCAGAAGAGAAAAGCACCGCCCATTGCCAATCTGTCCAAGATTCCCGAGCATTTTAAAAAGCTCAATTTTTCCGGGCAGGAAAATATTGACAGTGAATACGGCCTGCATCTGTCTGCCGGATTCGGATCCCATTTTGCCTTCATGTTTGTGAAGCGCATCCAGGAAAACCCGGTGGAAGGAAACCTGGCCTATCACAGATGGCTGCGCAGTATTTCCGGGGTCCAGAAACCGGAACTGAAAGTCATTGACAACACCTTGTGCGTGGTTGCCGGTGATCCGGCCGCCCCGGGTGCTGAACAGCAGCAGACCGGTGCCCCGTCCCCGGCACCGGTTTCCAGAACACCGGTTTCCCGGGCAACCGCAGCGGATACAGCGGCAATCCCCGTCAGACCGGCCGGGCCGGACAAGGACCAGGCTGCTGAAAAAGTCAAGCAGATCATCGCGGCCCAGACCGGGTATACACCGGACATGCTGGAGGATGACCTGGATCTGGAAGCGGATCTGGGGATCGACACGGTGAAGCAGGTGGAGATTTTCGGCAAGGTGGCGTCCCATTTCGGGTTTGCGGTTCCCGATGATCTCAGATTGCGGGACCTGAACACCATTGACAAACTGGCGGCCTATGTGGCCACCCGCGCGGCCGGCCCGGCCGCGGCTTCTGCCGCTCCGGCCTCCCTGTCCGATGACCTTGAAATCCCGGTGCCTTCGGCGGCCCACACCATGGATTCCGGCGAGCGGGTGGTGACCCGGGGTCCGGCCCCGGATCAGGTGTCCGCCAAGGTCAAAGAGGTGATCGCGGCCCAGACCGGGTATACGCCGGACATGCTGGAGGATGACCTGGATCTGGAAGCGGACCTGGGGATCGACACGGTGAAGCAGGTGGAGATTTTCGGCAAGGTGGCGTCCCATTTCGGGTTTGCGGTTCCCGACGATCTCAGATTGCGGGACCTGAACACCATTGCCAAGTTGGCGGCCTATGTGGCGGCCCGCGCGGCCGGACCTGGGACGGCGTCGGTTCCGGCCGGACCGGCCGCGGCTTCTGCCGCTCCGGCCTCCGTGTCCGATGACCTTGAAACCCCGCTGCCTTCGGCGGCCCACACCATGGATTCCGGCGAACGGGTGGTGACGGGTGCCCGGGGTCCGGAAGGCGATACCGCCGCCGTGGTCAAGGAGGTGATCGCCCGCCAGACCGGGTATACCACGGACATGCTGGAGGATGACCTGGATCTGGAAGCGGACCTGGGGATCGACACGGTGAAGCAGGTGGAGATTTTCGGCAAGGTGGCGTCCCATTTCGGGTTTTCCGTGCCCGACGACCTGCGGCTGCGGGACCTGAACACCATTGAAAAGCTCACCGCCTATATCCAGGCCCGGGTGCCGGCCCGGCCGGCCCCGGCCGAAGAGGTCATTCCGGCGACCGGATCGGCCGGCCCTTTAGATGACCCGGCGCCTGAACCTGCCTCCAGGGATACCGGCGACCTGTTCCCGGATCCGGCATCCCCCATCAAGCGCCTGGTGGTCCGGGTGGATGACGCGGACATGCCGGGACCCGGCCGGCCCGATTTTGCCGGCCAGCGGATCCTGATCTCCCTGGACAGCCACGGGTTTGCCGAAGCAATAATCGAACGGATTCTTGCCAAGGGCGGTGAGGTGATCACCCTGGGGGCCCGCAATGCGGATGTAACCGCGGATCTGTCGGATCTGGACGGATGCCAGGCCGCCCTCGAGGCCTTTGCCCAGTCCGGTCAAGGGATCACGGGATTTATCCATCTGGCGTCCCTGGATGCCTACTTTGACCGGAAAAACCGGGAATTTGCCTCGGACGAAGATCTGAACACCACGGTGAAATCCACATTTCTTGTGCTCAAAACCCTGTATGACCAGCTGGACCGTCCGTACACCCTTGTGGGCACGATCACCTTTGATTCGGTGATCTTCCCCTACATGGCGGACTGCGGCGAGATTCACCCGCTGTTCGGCGCCCTGAGCGGCCTGCTCAAGACCGCCAACAAAGAGCTGGAACACACCCGGGTCAAGGTGGTGGATTTTTCCTACAAGCACCCCAAAAAGAGCCTGGAACGGATCGTGGACCTGTTTCTGGCCGAGCTGCTGTCGGCGGATCCCCGGTGCGAGTCAGGGTATGGAAACAAGAAACGGTATGTGCTGTCCATGCACCCGGAAACCGCCCGCAGAGACCGGCCCGTTGTAACGGACGGCGACACGCTGCTGGTGACCGGCGGGGCCGGGGGCATCACCTATGAGATCCTCAAACAGGTGGTGGCCGCCTACAAGGTCAACCTGGTGATCCTGGATATCAACGACATCTATGCCACGGATCCGGAACTGCTCAGACCCGATGCCGCCGAGGCGGACCTGATGGCCCTGCTGCGGAACCAGATGCCCGGGGAAAAACCGGTGGCTGTGAAACAGGCCCTGGACCGGCTGCTGCGGGTCAGACAATCCATTGCCAACATCGAACATCTCAAGTCCCGGGGAATCTCGGTGACGTATCACTGCACGGATGTCACTGATTATCAGGCCGTGAAAAAGGCGGTGGATGCCTGTGAACATATTGACGGGATCTTTCACGCCGCCGGCATGGAGATGAGCCAGTTCATCCCGAAAAAGGAAAGAAAGGCCTTCGAGCTGGTGGTGGATGTCAAGGTCAAGGGCATGCGCAACCTGCTGGCTGCAGCCAGAAACAGAGACTACCGGTACTTTTTCACCTTTTCTTCGGTGACCGCCCGGTTCGGGAACCAGGGGCAGGTGGATTATACCGCAGCCAACGAGTTTCTGGGCAAAACCCTGTTCAGGGAAAAACAGCGGCATCCGGACCGCACCTACAAGGTCTATGCCTGGACCGCCTGGGGCGGGGTGGGCATGGCCACCAACCCCACGGTGAAAAAGGTTCTCGAAGAGCGGGGGATCCAGTTTCTGCCCCTGGATCAGGGGGTGAAATTCTTCATGGCCGACCTGCTGGACCGCACCGAGCCGGAGATGGTCTTTTCAGGGATGGATTATGACTTTGACATTGACGGGCTCCTGGGAACCCCGTCAGACCGGGCGTTTCCCTTTCTCGGGGAGTTGACCCACCAGGCGGCGGACACCGCTGTCTGGACCCGGGTGCTGGATCTGGACCAGGACCTGTTTCTCCACGACCACACCATGGGGGATGTGCCGCTGTTTTTAGGCTCCACGGGCATAGAGACCATGGCCGAGGCGGCCGCGGCCCTGGCCGGGGACGGATCAAAGGTCACCGGCCTGTCGGACTTTGCCATTCCTTACGGCATCAAGCTGCTCAAGGGCCGGCCCAAGGAGATCATCATTTCCAGCACCCGCACCGCCGGAGACCGGTATGCCTGTGAGATAACATCGGTGTTCAAGACCCCCGGGGGCCAGGTGATGGGAGATCCCAAACTGCACTACCAGGGACGCTTTGTCCTGGCGCCGGAACGGCCGGAACAAGAAAGGATCGATCTGCCGGCATTCACCCCGGTGTCCTGGGAAGGGGAGCTGCGGGACCTGGTTTACCATCCCAGCCGGCTGTTCATGTTCGGGCTGTTTGAAACCATCACGGACATCAATTCCTTTGACGGCAACACCCTGGTCACCACGGTGGCGGACCGGTCGGACGCCCCGTTCTTCAAGGGGGTGACACACCCGGCGTTCCAGGCCGCACCGGTGATCGTGGATGCCATGTTCCAGACCGGGGGTCTGCTGGAATTTCTCACCACCTCCCGGACGGTGCTGCCTTTCCGGATCGCTGAAATGACCTTTTTTGCGCCGGTGGCCAGAAATACAGACTATCTGTGCATCACGCAGAAAAAAGCCTCGGGAAAGGAGACCAACACCTATGACCTGATGTTGACCGATGATACGGGCAAGGTGTTCATCAAGGTCACGGGCTTTGAAATGGTCAAGCTCAACCGCCTGGATCCGGTAGACCGGATCAGCGGCAAAGTGACCTTTACCGGGGCCGCGGTGTAGCGGACAACCGGACACAGAGATCCCGCCATCCGGCCGCCGGGTTCACCCCGGCGGCCGGATGGCGCATCTGAGGGAATTTCAGGCGCGCCGGTCCCGGATGATTTTGCCTTCGGCCAGGATCAGGAGCGGATGGGCCCCCAGGTGAAACGGGTCCCTGTCCCAGACAATGAGGCTGGCCAGCCGGCCCGGGGCCACCGTGCCCAGGCAGTCATCGATACCCAGGATTTCAGCGTTTTTCAGGGTGATCAGGCCGACGGCATCTGCCGGAGACATGCCCTGGATGAGAAAGTACTTGAGGCTGTCCCGCAGGTGGTGGGCCAGAATGACGGGATGGTCGCTCATCAGGCCGAAGGCGGCCCGGGATGCCATGAGCAGGCCTGTGTGCCGCCAGGAGGCGTTCTTGAGTTCCACCTTGCCGTCCAAAGCCCCCAGGGGTCCGTACACCACGGGAATATGGTTGTCTGCCAGGATGTTGAAGACCGACGTGTGATGGATGTCCAGGGCATGCTCGGCCGTGACCGTGAGGGTGAACTTTTTTTTCAGGTCCACCAGAAACAGCGCGTCATCCTCCTTGTGCACATGCACCTTCAGGGTTTTTTTCCCGTTGAACAGGGAGAAGATTTCCCATTGTTCTTCGGACAGGGCCAGTTCATATTCCTTCTGTGCCCAGGCTGCCCCTTTTTTGGGGCTGCCGGGTTTTGCTGCCTCATACAGGGCTTTTTCCTTTTTGAGGCGCGCCTGTGCCTCCTGCCGGAGGATATCCGACAGATAATCATGCAGCAGTGCCGCCGCCCCCATGCGGGTGGCGGGCCGGGGTCCTTTCCAGTGGGTGGACATCCGGGGGTTGTACCCTAAGGCCGCCTTGAATCCATAGTCACGGACAACGGCATCGGCCCGGGTTTGGGCAAAATTTCTGATGATCACGGCTTTGCCGCCGATGATGTTGCCGGATCCCGGCACCACGCAGGAATAGAGCACCCCGAAGTCCACGGCGTCCGCAAAGGCCCGGTCATCGAAATAGATGCTGTCCACCGGGTTGTTCAGCGGGGCAAACGGGGTGCGGTGCTCATCGGTTTCCGTGTCCCGGACCGGTTCGCCCTGCCGCTCCATGCCGATGTGGGAGTGGGGATCGATAAAGGCCGGGGTGACGGTGCCGGTGATATCGGCGGACAGCGTGCTGCCCGTCACCTCCGTGATGTGGCGGCCTTCCACCACCACGGTGATGTCTGCCTGCAGGGTGCGGCCGTCATAGAGCTGATCGGCCCGGATAACAAAGGGTTTTTTTTCCATGGTCAGGTCCTGTCGTCTCAACGGGTCAACACGATAATCGGTTTCATTCATTCAGATACCGCTGTTGGGCCGGGAATGCAAGATGCGCATCATGGAAACCTTGCGAAATCTTGATTTTTTGTCTGTTCTGTGCCACGGTTCCCGATATCATTGAGAAGGGAGCAGACACATGGGCATGGCGGCTGTGGCGGTGGTGGCAGGATTGATTCTCCTGGTGTGGAGCGCGGACCGGTTTGTGACGGGTGCGGCCGTCACGGCAAGGTATTTCGGCATGCCGCCGCTTCTGATCGGCATGGTGATCGTGGGGTTCGGCACCTCTGCCCCGGAGATGGTGGTATCGGCCCTGGCGGCGGTGCAGGGCACTCCCGGGATCGCCCTGGGAAACGCCTACGGTTCCAATATTGCCAATATCGCCCTGATTCTGGGTGTCACCTCAGTGATCAATCCGGTCATGGTCCATTCGACCGTGCTGCGCAAAGAGCTGCCGATTCTCACGCTGGTGACCGGTGTTTCCATTTTTCTGCTGGCGGACCGGGTTCTCTCGTTTCTGGATGCGGGTGTGCTGCTGGTGCTGTTTGCCGGCGTGATGGGCTGGACCATTGTGCAGGGGATCAGACAGAAAACCGATTCCTTGGCAGCTGAAGTGGCGGCCCGGCCACCCGGGTCCCTGCCGCTCAGGAGGGCGGTTGTCCGTCTTCTGACAGGGCTGGTTCTGCTGATCGTCAGTTCCCGCATGCTGGTGTGGGGGGCGGTGACATTGGCGCACCTTTTCAATGTCAGCGACATGATCATCGGACTGACCATCATCGCCATCGGCACCTCCCTGCCGGAACTGGCATCATCGGTTGTTGCGGCCCGCAGGGGAGAGCATGACATCGCGGTGGGCAACATACTGGGGTCCAACCTGTTCAACACCCTTGCGGTGGTGGGAATCGCGGGCATCATCCATCCGGTTCAGGTGGAACCGGCAACCCTGTACCGGGACATGACAGTGATGGGCGGGCTGACCCTGTCCCTTTTTGTGATCTGCTTCGGGTTCAGGGGAAGGCCCGGGCGGATCAACCGGCTTGAAGGTGCCGGACTTTTGGCGGTGTATCTGGGGTACACCCTTTTTCTCATCATCCCGGCCATGACCTGAATTTCTTGCAAAATAAGGCAAACTGACGTATAGGATCTTCTTCAGGATTTTTATATGTCAGGAGAACGGATGTATACCCCGCTTCATTACCAGGTGTCTGAATATGACTGTGTGCCCACCGCGCTGGTCAATGCGGTGACCTATCTTTTCAGGAGAAAAGAGATCCCCCCCATGGTTATCCGCCACATCTATCTGTACTGCCTGGATACCGTGGGCCGGGACGCCCGGTTCGGCATCGGCGGTACCAGCAAGTATGCGGCCCGCCTGGTGGGAAACTGGCTGGAATCCTACAAGATCAAGCAGTTTTCCGTCCGGACACAGTTTCTGGAAAAAGAAGCGGTCCGCCTGGACGAGGGCGGGGCCATCCGTACCTGCCTGGATGAGGGCGGTGTGGCCCTGTGCAACATTCTGCTCACCAAAAGAGAAGAACATTACATCATGATCACCCGGATCGCCAATGACTGGGTATACGGGTTTGATTCCTACCGAAGAACCGCTGTCCGGGGCATGAAAGGCCATGTCGGCATTCTGGAGTCCCGGGACGGCCGGTCTCCCAACCTGAAAATACGGCTTTCATGGCTGGACCAGGAAGACTGCAGACGCTTCTGCCTGGGCCCGGTACGGCAAAGAGAAGCGCTGCTTATCCGGCGTATGACCTGACTGGATATTGAATGAAGAGAATGGAAATATGGTAACTCTGTGTCAGAAAATTGAAGCGGCGTCATGGTTCCATAACGGGATCATCGGCGTCATTGTTTTTGCCGGCCTTCTGGTGGGGCTGGAAACCTATCCGGCAGTGGTTTCCGGTTACGGGCCGCTGCTGCACACCCTGGACGTCCTGGTGCTGTCCATTTTTTCAGTGGAAATTCTGATCAAGCTGATCGCCCGGTATCCCCGTCCACAGCAGTTTTTCACCGACCCCTGGAACGTGTTTGATTTTGTCATTGTGGCGGCCTGTTTTCTTCCCTTTGCCGTCAAATATGCCATGGTGCTGCGGATCCTTCGGCTGCTTCGGGTACTGCGGCTGATCCGGGCCATCCCCCGCCTTCAGATCGTGGTGGAGGCCCTGCTCAAGAGCCTGCCGTCCATGGGGTATGTGTCCATCCTGCTGTTTGTGCTGTTTTATGTGTATGCGGTGATGGGCACCTTTTTGTTCGCCGGTAATGATCCCATTCATTTCGGCACGCTTCAGGCCTCGTTTCTGTCGCTTTTCAGGATCGTGACCCTGGAAGACTGGACAGACATCATGTACACCCAGATTTACGGGTGTGCTGTGTACGGGTTTGAGCCCTACAGCGAACTGTGCACCGACCCGGTCGCCTTTCCCATTGTTTCCCCGGTGTATTTTGTGTCGTTTGTGCTGCTGGGCACCATGATTTTTCTCAACCTGTTCATCGGTGTCATTGTCAACGGCATGGACGAGGCCCGGAAGCAGCATGAGGCGGAATTGAAACTCCAGATGGCCAAGCTGGGGAAACCCGTGGATGCGGCGGCGGAGATCGAGCGGCTCGAGGAAATTTTCGACCTGGCCGAAGCCCATTTCCTGCGGCTCAGACAGGTGGTGGAGCGGCCCCGGTCCGGCAGGCCCGGAGACCCTTCCGGATCCGGGTGAAGGGAACTCCCTGTCCTGCAACCAGCAGGATCTGCATGTCCATCACATTGGTGCGGGTGGGACCGGTGATCAGCAGATCGCTCAGGGCATGAAAAAAAGGATAGGCATTGTTGCCGGCCAGATGTGTTTTCGCACACAGCCCCAGAACCTGGGCCCGGGCCACCGTGTCGCCACCGGCAAACGCCCCGGCCGCATCCGTGGGGCCGTCCGTGCCGTCGGTGCCCGCAGACAGCAGCAGGATGCCGGCGGTTCCTTCCAGGGCCAGGGCCCCGGCCAGGGCCAGTTCCATGTTCCGGCCGCCTTTACCGGACCCTTTCAGGGTCACCGTGGTTTCTCCGCCGGACAGCAGACAGGCGGGGGGTGACACCGGCCGCCCGGAGCTCTGGACCGCTTTGGCCATGCCGCACAGAAACGCTGCGGCGTCCCTTGCCTCCCCCTGGATGGCGGCGGACACCACCACCGGGGCGAACCCCCGGCGGGCCGCTTCTGTTTCTGCGGCAGACAGGGCGTCGGTCAGGCTGCCCACCACCTGGTTTTTAACAAGGGAAAAGACCGTATCTCCGGGTTTGGGGGTCTCATTCACCCTGCCGTCAATGCCCGCCAGAAGATGCTGCCGGACCGGCTCCGGCACCGCATCCCAGAGCCTGTAACGTTCCAGAACTTTCCGGCAGTCCCTGAAATATCCGGTATCCGGTGCGGTCAGGCCCGAACCGATAATGTCCAGGTCATCGCCGATCACATCGGACAGAATCAGCGACACGATCCGGGCCCCGTTGGCAGCAGCGCACAACCGTCCGCCCTTGATTCTTGACAGGTGCTTGCGGATGGTGTTGATTTCATGGATCGTGGCCCCGCACCCCAGCAGCAGCCGGGTGGTGTCCTGCTTGTCCGCCAGGGTGATGCCGGCCGCCGGGGCCGGGGTCAGGGCCGATGCCCCGCCCGATATCAGGCAGAGAATCAGGTCTTGGGTCCCGGCCCTGGACACCATCTCCAGCAGGGCTTTTGCCCCGGCCACACCTGCGGCATCAGGCACCGGATGCCCGGCCTCCATCACCCGGCAGTGGGCCAGGGGCATGCCGTGCCCGTATTTGGTCACCACCACCCCGTCATGGATGCGCGGTCCCAGCAGGGCCTCCACCTGCCCTGCCATGGCCGCCGATGCCTTGCCGGCCCCGGCCACATAAACATGCCGGATCCGGTCCAGGTCCAGGCCGATTCCCCCGGCAGACAGCCGGGTGCCTGAGAGGATCAGATGACGGGCCACACAGGCTTCGGGCGCCACGGCCCGGATCCCGGCATCGAATATGGCTGCCGCCGTCTGTTTGAGTATCATTGGATCAGCACTTCAGGCAGGGCCGCCGCATTGCGGCAGTAACGTGAGCAGGTGTGCGGGATGGATTCGGGCATGGTTTCTGCCCGGTCATCTGTTCTTCTTTTTTTCCTGTTTTTCCTGCTTTTTTTCTTTCGCTGTTTTTTGTGGTTTTTTCTTTACCGCTTTTTTAGCATCTTCAGATTTGGACATTTGCGCTATCTCCTAATTTTTATTGATATATTTATGATATCACTTACCTCGACCGAATACAAACAATATGACACATGGTCATGAAAAACAAATCCAGACAAAAGCGCTCCCTGTTCGGCCAAATGTCTGGCAGGTCTCAATCCTCTCTAATCGAGGGGGTGATTTTTTTAAAATGGGGTCATTGTTGCACGCTGAATAACAGGTTTGAGGGTGACCAGCGGGTGGGTCCCGGTTTTTTTGGGGACTGCCGGAAAACCGCCATGGGTTTCTTCGGCCATCCGGCTGTCCGTCATGCCTTTGAAAAAAAATTTTCCCGCCAGAAGGGAAGCGGCAGGGAGATGACGGATCCCAGGATCGCGTCAAGGTCTTTTGCCGCGGTCAGGGTTTTTGAC
>DATHSR010000031.1:0-3083 GCA_035464035.1 Desulfotignum sp.
CATGGTGGGCGGCATCGTGGCCACGGTGGAAAAGGAAAAATGCGCGGTGTGCCTCACCTGTGTGCGCACCTTCCCCTACGGGATTCCGTTTATCCATGCAGAGGGGTACGCGCAGATCGAACCGTCGGAATGCCACGGGTGCGGGGCCTGTGTGGCGGAATGCCCGGGCAAGGCCATCACCTTGAACCATTTCACCGACCGGCAGATCGCTGCCAAGACCCATGCCCTGTTCGAAGAAACCCTGGAAACCGAGGAGGCGGCATCATGAGACCAGACCAGAAGACCGCAGGCAATACCGGCCGGGTACCGGATTTCGAGCCCAGAATCGTTGCATTCTGCTGCCAGTACTGAGCGTACGCCGCAGGGGACCTGGCAGGTTCCATGAGGCTGTCCTATCCGGCCAACATCAAGATCATCCAGGTGCCGTGCACCGGCAGGGTGGACATCATCCATCTTCTGTCCGCCCTGTCGGACGGGGCGGACGGGGTGTACGTGGCCGGCTGCCTGGAAGGCGAATGCCACTACCTGGAGGGCAATCTGAAGGCAAAGCGCAAGGTGGCGTATGTGAAGAAAACCCTGGCCGAACTGGGCATCGAACCCGAACGGGTGGCCATGTACAACCTGTCTTCGGCCCAGGGCGCCCGGTTTGCCGAGATCGCCGCCGAGATGGCCCAGCAGATCCAGGACCTGGGCCCCACCCCGATCCGCTAACACCTGGGGTAACACCTGGGGTCAGGCCTGCGTGATTGTAGTTATTGGAAGAAGAAACGTCAAAAATGCAAGGCCTGACCCCATCCAAAACCTGCCCGGCCGCGGGGCCGGGCCCAAACATAGAGGTGACACATGATAGTTGCAGATCGCAAGTCTCTGGATGAAATACTGGGGATGGTGGCAGACAAGGACAAGATCCTCATCCTCGGGTGCAAAGGGTGCGTGACCGTGTGCAATGTGGGCGGGCTCAAGGAGGCCGAGATCCTGGCCGCCTCCCTGGAGATCGCAAGGAAAAAGGATGGCCGGCCTTTGGAAGTGGAACACCGGGTCTTAGAGCGCCAGTGTGACAACGAGTATGTGGCCCAGATAGCCGACAGCGTGGCCGACTACCAGGCCGTGGTGTCCATGGCCTGCGGCGTGGGCCCCCAGTTTCTGTCGGAAATGTACCCGGACCAGGTGTTTTTTCCGGCCGTGAACACCACCTTTTTCGGCGGCGCGGTCCAGCACGGGGTGTGGGAGGAGCGCTGCGCCGGGTGCGGGGCCCGCGGCATCCACCTGTTCGGCGGGCTGTGCCCCATTGCCAGGTGCGCCAAAAGCCTGCTCCACGGCCCCTGCGGCGGATCATCCAACGGCATCTGCGAGGTGAACAAGGACACCGCCTGCATCTGGGACGCCATCGTGAAAAAGAAAATGGAAACCGGGCGCCTGGAAGATCTGGTGGCGGTCAAGCCGTTCAAGGACTGGCGCTCGGCCCGGGACGGCGGTCCCCGGCGCAGTATCAGGGAAGAACTGGTCAAGGGAAACATATAAAAGGAGACATATGCCATGACAGAATATAAATCAGGCAGCAATCTTGAGAAAGTCCTGACGGGCGGTCATTTTGCATTCACCGGAGAATGCGGGCCCCCCAAGGGCGCCAATGCCGACCATCTCAAGAAGAAGTTCGCATATCTCAAGGGCAACGTGGACTGCGTGAACATGACCGACAACCAGACCGCAGTGGTGCGCATGTCTTCTCTGGCCGGGTCCGCCCTGATGGTGGCCGAGGGCCTGGAGCCCAACTTCCAGATGGTGTGCCGGGACAGAAACCGCCTGGCCATGATGTCCGACATCCTGGGGGCCTATGCCTTAGGTGTGCGCAACATGCTGTGCCTGTCCGGGGACCACCAGAGTTTCGGCAACCACCCGGAGGCCAAGAACGTCCACGACATCGATTCCATGCAGCTCATTGCCATGGTGAAAAAGATGCGGGACGAGGGGAAATTTCTGAACGGCGAGGAGATCGACGTGCCCCCGAAGATGTTCATCGGCGCGGCCTGCAACCCGTTTGCCGATCCCTTTGAGTTCCGGGTCCACCGCCTGGCCACCAAGATTGCGGCCGGCGCCGACTTCATCCAGACCCAGTGCATCTTCAACATGGAAAAATTCCGGACCTTCATGAAACAGGTGGTGGACATGGGCCTGCATGAACGCTGCTACATCCTGGCCGGGGTCACGCCCATGAAGAACGCGGGCATGGCCAATTTCATGTCCAAATACGTGCCCGGCATGGACATTCCCGACTCGCTCATCAAGCGCCTCAAGGGCGTGGACAAGCGGGACCAGGGCGAAGAAGGCATCAAGTTCGCCCTCGAGCAGATCGAAGAGTTCAAGCAGATGGAAGGTGTGGCCGGCATCCATCTCATGGCCATCGAATGGGAACACAGGGTCCCTGAGATCGCCGAACGCGCCGGCGTCCTCCCCCGCCCCTAAGCTTCCGGGGTCAGGCTTTCCTTATTGTAGTTATTGCACTGCGGCGCAATAACTACAATAAGGAAAGCCTGACCCCGAAAACCCCGAAAAACGCAAAAAAGGCAAGGCCTGACCCCAGTTCTTTTCGTTTTTTTTTCAAAAAATTCTCAATAGTAGTAAAACCCCTTTCATTAAAGGGTATTAGCCCCTTTGCGGCCCCATTTTAGGCCTGTCACTAGGGGTTTTTACCTATTGACAGGAAAAATTTGGGTTGATAGGTAAACGCAGACATGTATGATACCCACTGCCATATATTGCCCGGCCTGGATGACGGGGCTGCGGACCTGACCGAAACCCTGGCGTTTCTGCATCTGGCGGCCGGTCAGGGGGTGACCGCGGTGTTTGCCACCCCCCACTGCTGTGACGGGGTGTTTGATTGTACAAATGACGCCATCCTCGACACCTGGCAGCGGGTGTGTGACGCGGCTGAAAGACAGGGACACAGCATCCGGATCCTGCCCGGCGCGGAAATCCGGGTCACCCACGACCTGGTCGACCGGTATGATGCCGGCCGCCTGCTCACCCTGGGCAACACCGGCCGGTTCCTGCTCCTGGAACTGCCCCCCATGTTCATTGTGCCG
>DATHSR010000032.1:0-7620 GCA_035464035.1 Desulfotignum sp.
TCCCAACCGCACAAAGCATTGCCTGCCCTGCCCGATGATCCTGATCTGTGCGGGGCATTGGCAGATCTGGAAAAAAGAATGATCCGCCGTGCCCTGGAGCAATCCAAAGGCAACGTGGCCGGGGCAGCCAGGCAGCTTGGCATCTCCCGTCAACTGCTGGGCCACAAAATATCCAGACTGCGGCTTCGCCCTGTTCTGGCGGATCTCAAATTCAAAACCTTGTAAAATTTATTTGCTTTGAACCTTATGTTTTACAAATATGTAAAACATTTTTTCTCATTTTTTATTTTTCCCGGCTGTGAGATACCTGATTTTCCCTTTACCAAAGGCACCGGCAGTCCTGCGACGGTCCGGCACACAACTTGCTCAAAGGAAATCCAATGCGCCAAAAGAGCAATTTAAATCCAACCATGCAATTTAAGGAGAAAATCATTATGGAAAAATCCATGAAAATTGATCACAGCCTGATGTGGCCCGGGGTGATCGTCACCGGCATCATCGGTCTGCTGCTGTCCCTGTTTCCGGAATCAGGCAGAGCCGTGGTGGACACCCTGTTTGCCATCCTCACCCACAATTTTAAATGGCTGTTCCTGCTGTTCGGTCTGTTCTGTGTCATTTTTCTGGTCTGGCTGGGCATGTCCAGATGGGGAAATATCAAGCTGGGGGACCCGGACGATACGCCTGAATTTTCCACCTATACCTGGGCTGCCATGATTTTCTGTGCCGGCATCGGCATCGCCATTGTATACTGGGCATTCATCGAACCGGTCTATTACCTGAACACCGGCATCCTTCATGTGGATCCTGCAACACAGAAAGGGCTGATCGGCGAGCTGGCAGGGATGTACGGGCAGTTCCACTGGGGCATCACTCCCTGGGCCATCTATGCGTTGCCCACCTTTCCCATCGCCTATGCCATCCATGTGAAAAAAATACCGGCCCTGCGGCTTTCCGCTGCCTGCCGGGGCATCATCGGCAACCGGGCCGACGGTCCTTTGGGCAAACTCATCGACATCGTGGTCATCTTTGCCATGATCGGCGGGGTCGGCACCAGCCTGGGCCTGGCCGTTCCCCTGGGCACGGCACTGGTCGGCGAAATCACCGGCCTGCCCGCCTCTTTTTCCCTCCAGGTCATGATCCTTATCGTCTGGACCGCCCTGTTCACGGTAACCGTATGGGCCGGCCTGAAAAAGGGCATCGCCAGACTGGCCGATCTTAACACCTATATTGCCTATTTTCTGCTGATTTATGTGTTCATCATCGGCCCCACCACCTTTATCCTCAACAACTGGTGCAACTCTTTAGGGTTGATGTTTTCTGATTTTTTCAAACTGAGCCTCTGGACAGACCCGGTTTCCAACGGCGGTTTTCCTGAAGGGTGGACCGTTTTTTACTGGGCCTGGTGGGTGGCCTATGCCCCCATGATGGGACTGTTTGTGGCCAGGATCTCCAAGGGCCGGACCATCCGCCAGGTGGTTTTCGGCGAACTGGTCTATGGATCGCTGGGCTGCTGGGTGTTTTTTGCTATCTGGGGCGGGTACGCCATCAACCTGCAGACTTCTGGTACCCTGGATGTCTACACCATTCTCCAGGAATCGGGCTGGTCCAACAACATCACCATCGTGGCCATCCTCAATGCCATGCCCGGCGGCAAATACATCTTTATCCCGGTCTTCACGGTTCTATGTTCCATTTTTCTGGCCACCACCCTGAACTCGGCGGCCTACACCCTTTCATCCCAGGTGACCAGAAAAATTTCCGGGAATGAGGAACCGCCGCGCTGGAACAGAACCCTGTGGGGACTCATTCTGGGACTTCTGGCCCTGGGACTGCTTTCTACAGGCGCTCTCAAGGCGGTGCAGCTCTCCTCCATTGTGGTGGCCCTGCCGCTGATTCCGGTACTGCTGCTCATGGTATTCTCGCTGATGAAGTGGCTCAGAGAGGATTACGGGGAAATCCTGAAAACAAACATCCAGGCACTGCCGCCTGAAAAGATCAAACCCGCGGTCTAAACGGATCAAAGGAAAACATCATGCTTATCGAACAAAAAGCATCCGCTGCCATATTAACCCAGGCAAAGGAGCTGGGGGCCAGCCTGGTGGGGATCGCCCGGGTGGCGGACCTCAGATCCGCCCCCTCCTTCACCTTTGCACCGAAAATGCCCCATGCCGGAGAAGGCATCGGGACCCGTAAAACCGATTCCGGCCTGAAACCCGGAGACGTGGCATGGCCTGTCAATGCCAGATCGATGATCGTCATCGCGGTGCTTCATCCTGAAGACGACCCTGAGATGGACTGGTGGTTCGGCCGGAAAGATCCTCCGGGCAACCGCATCCTGGCAAAAATCTGCCGGGAACTCTGTCCCTGGATCGAAGAAACATTCGGCATCCAGACCGTGCACCTGCCCTATCATGTGGAAAAGGGCGGCACCTATCTCAAAGATGCCGCGGTCATGGCAGGACTTGGCTGTATCGGCAAAAACAATATCCTGGTCACCCCGGAATACGGGCCCCGGGTGCGGCTTCGCGCCCTGACCGTGGATGCAGACCTGATCGCTACCGGTCCCAGGCAGTTTGACCCCTGTGAATCGTGCAGGGAATTCTGCCGCAGGGCCTGTCCCCAGAAGGCCTTTGCCGCCCTGCAGTATACTGAGGAAAAATACGGGCAAAAGATCCTTCCCGGACGGGACGGCACCTACAGCCGGCCGGTATGCAATATACAGATGGAACTGGACAATGACACGGCCCGAGAACAGCCGGTTGAGGGGTCTGACGATCCTGTAAAAATCATCAAATACTGCCGCAGATGCGAGCTGGCCTGCCCCGTGGGAAAGCCGGTCAGATCGCCAAAGACCCATTGACAGCGGCAGAAAGTGTCTCCAAAACCCCGGCCCGGCGGTCTTCCGGGCCGGACCTTTTCACTGTTTAAATTGTGTTTTTGAAACAGATTTGCAGTGGCTGCAAGCTGTACACCGCCTTTGTGCCAGATCCGGCATAACCACAGGGAAACGATCATACATGATTAATTCAGACAAGAACCCAGCAGGAATTCACCCCATTGGCGGCCCTTTGAAACTGAGGCTCCCGTTTGTTCACTATCGAATCGAATACCAGGATTTCATCCAGGGTGCGATACTGTGCTGCGTGCCTTTGGGTATTACCGCCGTCATGGTAAATTTACTGGGTATCCCCATTGAAGTGGCGGTGTTAATGGTTGTTATCAACAACTTTTTTTATCTTGCCCATACATCCTTTGGATGTCCGTCCATTGCCGGGTGGATTACTGCAGGCGTGCCGCTGTATATTGCATATTTAAGCGGGTTTGACCCGGGTCCGGAAAGGTTGCAGGCGCTGATCGCACTCCAGATTCTGGTGGGGGGTATCTTTCTTTTTCTAGGCGTCACCGGCATCACCAAACACATTATAAAAAACTTTCCAGTATCCATGCGGGCCGGTATCCTTTTGGGTGCGGGATTTGCTTCCCTGATGCGCGTATTCGATCCCCAGCAGCCATTTTTTTCTGACATACCCATTGCGTTTACCGTGGCGGCTCTGGGCAGTTTTTTTATCCTTTTTTCTGCAAAAGCGATCCGGTTTCGTGCAAAATATCATCTTTTTGCATGGATTGCAGGTTTTGGCATCGCACCCGGATTTGTTATCGGTTATGTTGCCGGTCTGTTAACAGGTGAAATACGCTTGCCCGAGGGAGTATTTGACCGGTTGTTTATCGCGATGCCGTTAAACGAGATGATCACGTCATTTTCTGCGCTGGGCATTGGGATGCCTTCTTTGAATTTATGGATTTCAGGCATATCCCTTGCCATTGTCGCCTATATTCTTGCGTTTGGAGATATCCTCGTGCTTGAGGCAATGCTCAAAGACTGTAACGAATCAAGAAAAGATCAGTTTATTCGTTTTGAAGTGCCCCGGAATCATATCATAACAGCGTTTCGTAATATATTTCAAGGTATCTGTGTTCCGTTTCTGCCGCTTTGCGGTCCCCAGTGGACAGGCGGACAGGCACTGGTTGTCAACCGTTTTAAGCACGCAACACCTGAACAGCAGCCATCCTACTGGGGAGGGGCCGCATCTCTGTTCTGGGGAATGAGCCTGGCAATGATCTTTCATCCGTTCGTTCAGATTATTCTTCCCGGAAAGCTCATAGGGTTCGGGCTGACCCTTTTAATTCAAGGCTACTTATGCATCTACCTGGCTTTTTCAATCTGCACCACCAATGTTCAAAGAGGGATTGCCGGGGTGATGGGTGCCGCACTTGTGTCTGCGAACTATGTAAAACTGTGGGATAATGCATTCTGGTCCGGTCCCACCATTGCGCTGATGGTGGGTACAGTGCTGTATTTTTTGTTGGAATATGACTCCTGAACAGTGACGCCCTCATAAAACCATACAATTCCCAGACAAGATAACTGATCCACGGTTTGAGTGACAGCCCATGTTCATGGTTTACATTTAAAAATAAAATTACTGTCGGTTTTGTGAAAAGCCTGTTCCATGGCACTGGAAAATTAACCATGGGGGGTATTGTGACTGCCACCCCTGGACGCGTCTTGCTGTCGAACTGAAAGCTTTGAATGATCCGGGCTGACCGGCAGCATGCCGCCTCTGGTGGGGGGTGACGGCGGCGGGATACCGGCGGCCCGCCACTTATTTTCCCGGGGTTAGCCCGAAAAATCCAGAACATACTTGATTGCCGTAAGCATCATCACGCCGGCCAGCATCCATTTGATGGCCCTGGATGGAACAAATTTCTGACACCGGGCCCCCAGGTACATGCCTGCCATGCCGCCGATGCCGAAAAGAATCCCCAAAAGCCAGTCCGGCGCTACAGACAGATGCGGATAGAGCGGGGCGATGGCCTGGTAAAAAGCGACCCCGGCAATGGATGTGACAAACGTTCCCATCAGGGCAGCCCCGGCCACCACATACACCGGCAGTCCGAAAAAAGTGACGAAAAACGGGGCAATGATGGACCCGCCGCCGATGCCGTAAATCCCGCCGACAATGCCCACAATGAAGCTGAGAAAAAAGATCCCCATAAAGGACACCTCAAATGCGTCCCCATAAAACGTGAATCCCAGACGCCGGATATTAAACTGGGTCACGGTTGCAGGCCTGGCCTGGCCCTCACCAGTGCGCCAGGTTTTCATCATCTGCTGGAACCGCTTCTCACTGCTGTTTCCATTGTTTTTGTTTCCCGACTGTCCAAGGATATCGCGTATCATTTTAAGCGCGATATAAAACAGAACCCCGGCAGCAAACAGTTTAAACAGTGCCGGATCCGGCAGCCAGGTCACCCGGACCACGGCCCCGATGAACACACCGGGCAGCGTACCCAGGACAACCACCCAGGTCAGGGGCCATACCATCCGGCCCTCCCGCCAGTAGCGGTATACCCCGCTGGGGATGGCCACGATGTTGAACAGCTGGTTGGTGGCACTGACCGAAGGATGGGTGTACCCCAGAAACGACACCTGAAACGGCAGCAGCAGGAACGCACCGGAAACCCCGCCCATGGAGGTGAAAAACGATACGGCAAACGCCACCAGCGGGGGGATCCATAGCGCCGTTTCAATGCCTGCGGTGGGAAAATACATCTCCGCTCCTCTTGTTGAAAAAACCGGATTATAATCATTCATAAGTATATATTCGTGACAGTATCACCGGCATCGATTCTCCGTCAAGCCTTTTGGCAAAATTTGCCTGAACACCGCCCGGCCCGATCCGCGGGACGGGTTTTTCGCAACCGGTCAGGTCCCGCCGCCTGGAAAAACCCGGGGCAACGGTGGCAGGGTTGTTCGTGGCAGGTAACCGCGGCAAGGGTTATCCCTTCTTTTGGGACCGGGGCAATCTTCCTGTTGACGGATACAATGGGTTTGGATTATTACACACCACCAGACAACTGTCATCGATACAAGGACACATTTTTATGAAAGCTCTGTTCAACGGCATGCAGGCCAATGTTCCCCTGGCCGTCAGCGCCATGGCTTACGGCGGGGTGTTCGGGGTGCTCAGTGCCAACCAGGGCGTCACCTGGGCCGAGATGATGGCCCTGAATTTATTGATGTTCGCCGGATCGGCCCAGCTGGTGATGATCGAAATGTGGTCGGTTCCGATGCCCGTGCTGGCCATGGGCCTGGCCGTGCTCATCATCAACATGCGGTACCTGCTCATCGGGGCCTCGCTGCAGCCGGTGTTCGACGGCCGCCCCCTGTGGAAAAAAGCCCTGGGCATGCACCTGGTGGCCGATGAAAACTGGGCCGTGACCATTGCAGCCCACCGCCGGGGCGGCACCTGCCCGGCGTTTCTGGTGGGGGGCGGGCTGATGATGCTCACCGCCTGGAGCACTGCCACCATCACAGGAAACCTGCTGGGAGGCCTGATCATGGAACCGGAACGCTGGGGCCTGGACTTTGCCTTTGTGGCGGTGTTTGCCGCCCTGTCCATGAGCCTGTGGCAGGGCAGGCAGGACCTGCTGCCCTGGCTGGTGGCGGCAGCCCTGGCTGTGGCCGGCGAACAGTGGCTGCCCGGCAAGCTCTACATCGCTTTAGGCGGCATTGGCGGCGCACTGACCGCGGTGGTTCTGGAAATTGTGCAGAACCAGCGCAATCCCCGGCCAAAAAAAGAACCCATCCCCGACCCGCCGGACAAAACCGGCAGAAAGGATCTCCAATGACCCAGCTGTTTCACCCAGGTGCCATTGCAGCCATCCTTTTGGCCTCGGCCATCACCTACGCGCTGCGCCTGGGAGGCCTGCTGCTGGCGGACCGCCTGCCCAGACACGGCCCGGCCCGGCGGTTTCTGGACTGCCTGCCGGGCACCCTCCTGGTCTCTTTGACCGTTCCCGGGGCCCTGCATGCGGGTGTTGAAGGCATGATCGGACTGGGGGCCTGCCTGGTGGTGTTTTTGCGCACCAAAAACCTGTTTTTCACCATGGCCGCCGGGGTGATGGGGGTGTGCGCGCTGCGGTGGATTTTTTAGCCAACGGGGGGCTACTTTACAAAAAAAGTGCTCCTGACAGGGGTTTGATGGTGAAAATCAAGCGATCAGCCGGTCCCTGAGCCCGGAACAGCGCAGGCGGGTGCGGTTGTTTTCAAAGGCGGTGTGCACGGCCCGGGAGGACCCCACCAGGATCACCAGATGCTTGCCCCGGGTGAGGGCCGTGTACAGCAGGTTGCGCTGAAGCAGGGGAAAGTGGGCCATGGTCAGGGCGATGATCACGGCCCCGTATTCAGACCCCTGGGATTTGTGTACCGAGATGGCATAGGCCAGGGTGAGTTCGTCCAGGTCCAGCAGGTCATAGGAAACCGTTCTACCGTCATAGTCCACCATGACGGTGCCGTCAGTCCTGGACACGTCAATGACCTGGCCGATGTCGCCGTTGAACACCTCTTTGTCATAATTGTTTTTCAAATGCATCACCTTGTCTCCGGACTTAAACGTGATGCCATGGCTGTCAATACCGTCTTTGCCCGGGTTGAGAACGGCCTGGAGCTGCTGGTTGAGGTTGATGGTGCCGGCCTCCCCCCGGTGCATGGGGGTGAGCACCTGAAAATCGGTGATATGGGGAAAGGTTGCAGGAATAATTTTGGTGCACAGATCC
>DATHSR010000033.1:0-3515 GCA_035464035.1 Desulfotignum sp.
TGAAACGGAATGGCAACCCGGTTTTTGAAAAATGCGGGAGGTTTTTCAGTGCCGTTATGACAGTGACACGGCAATTAAGGAACCTGACACGCATCCCCACTTGACAACCCGGTTTTTGCCACAATTATTATGAAAAATTATTTCAATGCGGCATCAAACATAAAATTGCAACAGGAGAGACCATGGGAGAGAAGAAGACACGCAAATTCAAAACCGAAGTGCAGCAGCTGCTGCGCCTGATCATCAACTCCTTGTATTCCAACAAGGAGATTTTTGTCAGAGAACTGATATCCAATGCATCGGACGCCATTGACAAGGCCCGGTTCAAGGAACAGACAGAACCGGAACTGTTCGGCGACGACAACGACTTTCATATCCGCCTGGCCGTGGACCCGGAAAAAAAGACCTTTACCATCACCGACAACGGCATCGGCATGACCTTTGACGAGGTCAACGACAACATCGGCACCATTGCCAAGTCCGGGACCGCCGCGTTCATGGAAGCCCTGGAAAAATCCAAACAGGAAGCGACCCTGACCCCGGAACTGATCGGCCAGTTCGGCGTGGGGTTCTACTCCGCCTTTATCGTGGCGGACAGGATCAGCCTGGAAACAAAGGCCGCCGGAGCGGAGAAGGGAGTCCGGTGGGAATCGGACGGCCAGGGCACCTATACCATCCAGGAGATCGACAAAAAGGACCGGGGCACCACCGTCACCCTGTTTTTGAAGGAACCTGAAGAGGATGACCAGGATTTCACCGATGAATACACCATCCAGCATATCGTGAAAAAGCATTCCGACTTTGTGACCTATCCGGTGATCATGAACCTGGAAAAAAGCGAGCCCATCCCGGAAAAAGAGATTATCCGGGACAAGGACGGCAAGCCCATCGGCGACACCTTCAGAAAGGTGAGAAAAGACGAGACCGTCAACTCCATGAAAGCGATCTGGGCCAAGCCCAAAGAGGAGGTGACCGAAGAAGAGCACGAAGAGTTCTACAAGCATATCAGTCACAACTGGGACAAGCCCCTGGCCGTGATCCACAACAAGTTCGAAGGGGTCACCGAATATGATGTGCTCATGTACATTCCTTCCAAGGCGCCGTTCGACCTGTTTAGGCCCGAGCGCAAGCACGGCATGCAGCTTTACTGCAAGCGGGTGTTCATCATGGATGACTGCAAGGAGCTTCTGCCCGACTACCTGGGGTTTGTCCAGGGGGTGGTGGATGCGCCGGACCTGAACCTGAACGTGAGCCGGGAGATCCTCCAGGAGGACCGGCTGGTGAGAAATATCCGCAAGAACCTGGTAAAAAGGATCTTTACCACCCTTGAAGAGATGGACAAGGAAAAGTATGAGGAGTTCTACAACGAGTTCGGCCAGGCCCTGAAAGCGGGTATTCCCACCGATTTTACCAACAAGGAGCGGATCGCGGCCCTGCTGCGGTACCGGACCACCAAATCCGACGGCAAATACGTGACCCTGGATCAGTACATCGGGAACATGAAGGAAGATCAGAAGGAGATCTATTATCTCACCGGTGAAAACCTGACCTCCCTGATGAACTCACCGCTGCTGGAATCCCTGAAGGCAAAGGATTACGAAGTGTTGCTCATGGTGGATCCCATCGACGAATGGGTGACCCAGTCTTTGACCGAATACAAGGAAAAAAAGCTCAAGAGCGCGGAAAAAGGCGACTTGGACGTGGAAAAGGTGGATGATGAAAAGAAAAACCAGTACTCGGCCCTGCTGTCTTTTCTCAAGGGCAAGCTGGAAGCCAGGGTCAAGGATGTGGTGGTGTCCAACCGGCTCAAGGATTCGGTGTCCTGCCTGTCCGGGGATGACTGGGGCATGAGCGCCTACATGGAAAAGATCCTCAAGGCATCCGGCCAGAAAACCCCGGAGCAGAAGCGGGTGATGGAGGTGAATGTCAACCACCCGGTCATGGAAAAGATCAAACAGATCTTTGAGACCGACACCACCAGTCCCGTGCTCACCGATTACGCGGACCTGCTGTTTGACATCGCCGTGATCAGCGAGGGGGGCAAGCTGGACAACCCGTCCCGGTTCTCCAAACTGATGGGGGATCTGATGGCCAAAGCCATATGATCATCTATGTTGAAACCCTGGGGTGTTCCCGGAACCAGGTGGACAGCGAAGTGATGCTGGGAAAGCTGCTGGCCGCCGGGCACACCCGGACCGATGATCCGGCCCGGGCACAGGTGATCGTGGTCAATACCTGCGGGTTTATCACCACGGCGGCGGACGAGGCCGTGGATACCATTCTGGAGATGGCAAAATTCAAGGAACAGGGTGCGTGCCGCCGCCTGATCGTCACCGGCTGCCTGGCCCAGCGGTACAAGGATGACCCGGATCTGACACACAGCCTGCCCGAGGTGGATGCGTTTGTGGGCACCGGGGCCTGCGACCAGATTGCGGCGGTGGTGGCGGACCGCGCCCCCTCCCCCCTGATTCTGTTCCCGGATCCCAATGCACGCGGGTTTGCCGATCCGTTTGAGACCAGGGCCCTGTCCGGCGACCCGTTTGCCTTTGTCAAGGTGTCTGAAGGCTGCAACCGGCACTGCACCTACTGCATCATTCCCACCCTGCGGGGCCGACAGCGGTCCCGGCCGGTGGGAGATATCTGTGCCGAGGCCGTGTCTCTGGTGAAAAAAGGGGTGAAAGAGATCATCCTTACCGCGGAAAACACCACGGACTACGGCCGGGACCTGACGCCGGGCACTGGGTTTGTGGATGTGCTGGCAACCCTGTCAAGGCAGGTGGCGGCCGTGAACCCAACGGCCTGGATCCGGATGCTTTACACCCATCCGGAATCCCTGACCCGGCAGATGGTCGAAACCGTCAGGGATCATCACAATATCTGCGCCTATTATGACGTGCCCATCCAGCATGCGGACACCACGCTGCTGCGGCGCATGGGGCGGCCCTATTCCCGGAAGGATCTCAAAACCCTGTTCGCCATGATCCGGGAGACAGACCCGGCTGCGGCGCTGCGCACCACCGTGATCACCGGGTTTCCCGGGGAAACCGATGCCATGTTTGACACCCTGCTCAATTTTATCCGAAAGATCCGGTTTGATCACCTGGGGGTGTTCACCTATTCGGATGCCGACGATCTGCCCTCCCATGGATTGAAAAACCATGTGCCCGAAGATGTGGCCCGGCTGCGCCATGATACCCTGATGGCGGCCCAGGCAGAGATCTCTGAACAGATCAACCAGGCCCATGTGGGCAAAACCTATGACGTGCTGGTGGAGGAAAACCCGGAACCGGGCCTGTTCACCGGCCGGACCATTTTCCAGGCCCCGGAAGTGGACGGGGTCACCTTTATTTATTCCGAGGGGCTTGCCATCGGGGACCTGGTTCAGGTAAGGATAACCGTCGGGTATGAATATGACATTGCCGGGGAGAAGGCATGACGGATTTGAAGGCGCAGATCATTGAACAGGTGGCACCGGATCTGGTGCAGGTGGAACAGGCCTTGGAAGAGAACCTGGC